>JALEPZ010000024.1 GCA_022767125.1 Phocaeicola plebeius | reverse complement strand
AAGCGGTTGAGGTTGCTCGAATAACTGCCTCCCACATATCCCGACAATGTGCTGAGCACATCTGCCGGCGATATGCCATTGCGCTTGCAGAGGGCGGCATCCACTTCCACAAGGTATTGTGGATACTTGGTGTCGAAGGTGGTATAGGCGCGCGACACCTCCGGACGCTTGTTCAAGGCATCGAGGAAATTGTTGGTATATCGCAGCAGGTCGTCGATACTGCCTCCCTTCTTGTCCTGAACATAGAGGTCGAAGCCGTTGCTCATGCCGTAGCCCGAAATCATCGGACTCGTCGAGACGCGTATCTTGGCAGCCTTTATGCTGTCGGTGCGACGGTAGATCTCGTTCATCACGGAATTGACGTCGTCTCCCTTTTCCTTTCGATCGCTCCAGTTTTTCAGTCTGATGGTGAACGAACCGGCAGACGCCGACTGGTTGTGTACGGCATCCTTACCCGTAACGCGCGAATAGATTTTTATCTGAGGGATATCTTTTATCGACTGTTCAATCCTGTCCATTATTTTTCCCGTTTCCTCAAGGTTGGTGCCGGGAGATGTCTGCACATTGACGTTAATAGTGCCCATGTCTTCCTGTGGCACGAGACCTGTCTTGGTTATGCCCATCAATGCCACCAAAGCGACGACAGCCACGAAGATGCTTCCGACACCAAGCCGTTTATGGTGGAAAAGGAACGACACTCCAGTCATGTATTTATGCTGAAGGTGGAGGAACGAGGTGTTGAAGGCATAGTGGAAGCGGTCGGAGAATCCGATCTTCCCGACTTGTGCCTTATTGGCGCGAGGGCGAAGGATGAGGGCGCAGAGTGCCGGACTGAGGGTCATGGCATTGAGCAACGAGATAGCCACTGCCACTGCCATCGTCAATCCAAACTGGGTATAGAACGTGCCCGTTGTACCGCCCATGAAACTCACGGGGATGAATACCGCCATAAAGACTATGGTGGTGGTCATCAGTGCCGACGACAGTCCGCCCATGGCATCTACCGCAGCCTTATAGGCAGAGGTATATCCCTCTTCAAAACGAGCCTGCACCGCCTCCACCACCACGATACTGTCATCCACGACAGTGCCGATGACAAGCACCAAGGCAAAGAGGGTAAGGAGGTTGAGACTGAATCCGACGACATATAGGAAGGCAAAGGTACCGATGAGCGACACGATGATTGCCAAGGAGGGAATGAGAGTGGCACGCATGTCGTGGAGGAAGAAATACACCACCAGCACTACCAGCAGGATAGCCACAATGAGAGTCTCCACCACGTTGGCAATGGAAGCGTCGAGGAAGTCCTTGGTGCTCGTCACGTCTGCCAATACCATTCCCTTCGGCAACGACGACGATATGTCGGCAGTCACCTTGTCTATCTCCTTGATAATCTCGTTGGCGTTAGAACCCGATGTCTGTGCCGTCATGCAGTTGGCTCCCGCATGTCCGTTGGTGGAACTGAGCATGGCATAGTTCTCCGCTCCCATTTCTATGCGTGCCACATCCTTCAGCCGCAGGACGTCGCCACCGGGAAGCGATTTGATGACCATATTGCCATAGTCCTCCTCCTGTTCATAGCGTCCGCGGTATTTCAGCACATACTGGAACGTGTTGGCTGATTCCGCACCCAAGGTGCCGGTTGGCGACTCGATGTTCTGTTCGTCCAACACCGTCTTGATGTCGGCAGGAACAAGACCGTATTGCGCCATTCGCTGAGGGTCGAGCCATATTCTCATCGAGTAACTTGCTCCCCAGATGTTTACATCGCCCACACCGGCAATGCGCGAGAGGCGTGGCTCGATGTTTATCTTCATATAGTTGGTGAGGAAATTGGCGTCGAAGGAATCGTCGGGCGAATAGAGCGAGATGGCTTTCAGCGAGTTGCTCTGACGCTTTCGCACCGTTATTCCCGACTTCGTCACCTCTGCCGGAAGAAGTCCCTGTGCCGAGGCGACGCGGTTTTGCACATTCACCACCGACATGTCGGGATCTGTTCCCTGTTTGAAATAGACGCTGATGGAAGCGGAACCGGTGTTGGTGGCGGTGGATGTCATATACATCATGTTCTCCACACCGTTGAGTTGTTCTTCGAGTGGAGTGATTACGCTCTTCATCACTGTTTCGGCATTGGCTCCTGTGTAGGTGGCAGTCACCCTCACCGTAGGCGGTGCGATGTCTGGAAACTGTTCGATAGGCAACTGGCTCAGTCCTATGAGGCCTACAATAACGATGGCAACCGAGATAACTCCCGACAATATCGGGCGGTCGATAAAGGTTTTTACTGTCATGGCGTTTCCCTTCTCTTTAGTGGTTTGTAGGATTGACCGCTACGCCGTCTTTCAGCAATCCGGCTCCTTCGGCCACGATGACATCTCCGGATTCCAGGCCTTCCTCGACCACATATTCCTCGCCGTTGTTGAGCCGGTAGAGGCGGACGGGCGAGGATTGGGTATGGCCGTCCACTACCTTGTAGACGAAGGTCTTGTCCTGCAGTTCGTAGGTGGCACCCTGCGGCACTACTATTGCCTTTTCCAATGTTGTGGGAATCCTTACCGTGGCACTGCCTCCGCAGCGCAGCAATCCCTTGGGATTGGGGAAGTCGGCACGCACGGTGACGGAACCGGTGCCGGCCGTGACAATGCCGCTCACGGCCGAGATGCGTCCTTTCTCGCCATAGATCTTGCCTCCGGCCAGTTGTAATTCTACGTCCTCCATGCGTTTCATCCACTCGTCCAATGAGCCGTACTGTTCGGTCCATGACGTTATTTGGCGCTCATTCAACGAGAAATAGGCATACATCTTTCGGTCATCGGATACGGTGACCAGCGGTTGGGTGATGCTGCTGCCCACCAGTGCTCCTACCCGGTAGGCAATCATGCTGGCCACCCCGTCGACGGGACTTTTCACTTCGGTGTAGGAAAGGTCATTGCGGGCACTCCGCTCCTTGGCCTGGGCCTGTGCCAATGCTGCTTCGGCTGCCGCTCGGTCGTTTCGGGCGGTGTTGAGGTCGTAGTCGAGCACCACGTTCTTTTTGCGTAACACTTCCGTACTTTCCAAATGCAGCTGGGCTGTGGCCAGGTTCGCCTCGGCGCTTTTCACATTCGCCGTCGCCTCGGCCAGTGCCGCCTGGTAAGGCACCGGGTCGATGACAAACAGCACCTGGCCTTTCCGCACTTGCTGCCCTTCGTCGATACAAATACGTGTGATGAGCCCGCTGACCTGCGGACGGACCTCTACCACCTGTTGCCCTTCAAGCCGGGCACTGTAAGCTTGTATCAACGTGCGCGGTTCCGGTTGCACGGTGATTGTCTTGTAATCGGACGTCACTTCTTCTGCCGTCCTACTCTTGCAGGAAGCCATCGCCAGACCTGCAAGCACTATCCACCAAATTTTATCTTCCATCATGTTTCAAGTAGGTTAATTCTGTTTAGTTGCCGCAAAAATAGCCATCCGGGAGAAGAAAAGGGGAACCTGTGGCACAAACGGGGACCAATAACCGATTTTTGGTGGTGAACGTAGGAAGGGGAATTTTGTTTTCATAAGAAAAGCATGTATTTTTGCACTATCCCGTCAAAGGGACAGCTACAAGATTCAGACAGTTATGAAAAAGAAAACAATGATCACAATGGTTCTGGCAGGACTCCTCGGCTTGGCACAAGCCCAAAACACCTCCATGAGTGACAATCACCTGCAGTCGGTTACGGCCATTGCCCGCGTAGTAGGCGACGGGCGGAAGGTAGAAACCGTGGTACTGGAATACGACGCGCCGGTGAGGAACAAAAGTCTTTCGGCCGACAGTTACCGGGTAGAGAACAAGGAGGTAACGCGTATCTATGCCAATCGGGTTCCCGAACGGGCCTCGCAAGGGGTGGACGGACCGTATGTTATTATTGAAGTAAAGGCGGAAGTGGATCTGAATGCCCGGCCCCAGATGCCGACCGAGGAGGACAAGAAAAAGAAGCAGGAGCGCGACCGTATGCAGGGTGGTCCGGGATTGCGTGCGGGATGGAGTACCGGGGGAAACGACCAGTATCCCGGTAATGCCGTCGTGACGCAGACCGCTGACATCAAGACGTGCGGCGGGAAGACCTACAAGGCCAGCCCCCTGCCGATAGAAAGCACTGCCGAGAAGTGCCTCGTGGCCGATGACTTCCGGCAAGAAGCCTTCGTCAGTCCGTACACGGGACAGACGTTGCCTTACAATCTCTATCTGCCGGAAGACTATGACCCGGCGGAGGAGTATCCGCTGGTGCTCTTCATCCACGATGCGGGCGTGGCGAGCGGTGACGTGACGCACACGCTTTATCAGGGCAACGGGGCCACCTCGTGGGCTGAGCCGCAGGCACAGGCACGCCACAAGTGCATTGTCGTTGCGCCGGAATATCCGGTTATCACAGTGGATGACAACTGGAACTACAGCCATCACCTGGATGCTACCATCGCCCTGCTGAAGGAACTGCAGACGCGCTATTCCGTCGACCCGAAGCGTATCTATACCACCGGACAGTCAATGGGCTGCATGTCTTCCATCGTGATGATGCTGAAAGAGCCGGACCTCTTTGCCGGTGCGCTGCTGGTGGCCGGGAAATGGAACCCGGCACTGATGGGGCCCCTGGACCGGCAGAACATCTGGATCATCTCGTGTGAAGGCGATGTGTCGTCCAGCACGCTGCAGGGCAAGGCCGTGGAACTGTGGCGCAGCCAGGGCAGCCAGGTGACGGAGGCCACCTGGGACATGACACTGCCGCAGGAACAGCTCTCGGCCGAAGCCGACAAGATGCGGGCCGAGGGCAACCATCTGCTGTTTACCCATCTCACGGGGGGCAACCATCGCGCCACCTGGTTCGTGGCCTACGGCATAGAAGGGGTGCAGGACTGGCTGTTTGATCAGCATAAATGACGCACAGGCCCATGCTGGAGGAAAACAACGTGGAACATCCGATGAAGAACGTAACGCTCTACATTGATCTGGCTTTCTGCTTCATCCTGCTGCCGCTGGTGATGTATGCCTTCCCGGTGGAACGATGGTGGGGCACCTACCCGGTGTTTTTCTGCGCGTTCGTCGGATGGTTGTATGTCACCTATTTCCTCTATAAGGGCTTCATCATTCCCCGGCTGTTTCTGAAGGGGAAAAAGCGGGCAGCAGCACTGCTGGCGGTGCTGCTCTCGCTGTCTGTCACTTTCGTCTTTTCGGCTTACGAGATTACCTCACCCCTTTACCGGATCCATCAGCAACAACGCGAGTTGGCGCCGTATCCCATCTGGGGAATCCGGCAGAACCAACAGGCGGTATGGCTCCATTACATCCTGGTGGTCATTTTTTGTTTTGCGGTGGGCCTGCTCAAGGAAGTCTACCGGCAACGGCTGGCGCGGGCAGAAATGGAAGTGGAGCGCAACCGGGCGGAACTGGCTCTTTATAAGGCACAGATCAATCCGCATTTTCTCTTCAATACGCTCAACACGCTCTACGGATTGCTGATTACCCAGTCGGACAAGACGGAGGTGACGCTCGAACGTTTTATCAACCTGACCAAGTATATGTATAACAATGCCAACCGGGAATGGATTCCGCTGGGGGAGGAGGTGGAGTATATCGGACAGTACATGGCGCTGCAGCAGCTGCGGCTGAACGAGCTGGCCGACGTGCGCTTTACGTATGAGGTGGAGAGGGATGAGTTGCCGGTTCCCCCTATGATGCTGATCACCTTTGTGGAGAATGCGTTTAAATACGGCATCTCTTCCAACGATCCTTGCTTTATCCATATACGGCTCGTCCAGCAGGCAGACAGGCTGCGCTTTGAAGTGGCGAACTCTGCTTTCGGCCGTGAGGTGAAAGGATCCGGACGGATGGGGATCAAGAACTGCCGCCGCCGGCTGGAATTACTCTATCCCGACCGCCACCGCTTGGACATTGAACAGGGAACGGAAGGAGTCTTCCGGGTCCGGCTGGAACTACAACTGGAGGAAACCGTATGAAAGTTATTGCGATAGATGACGAACCCATTGCCTTGAGCATCATCGAACGGTATTGTGAACGCCGTGGAGGTATCGAGCTGGAAACCTACAGCAAGCCGCTCCTGGGGATGCAACGTATCCGTGAATGGGGGCCGGATACCGTTTTGCTCGACATTGAGATGAACGGTACGTCGGGGATTGAGCTGGCCCGGCAGCTGCCGTCGTCGTGCTGCCTGATCTTCACCACGGCCTATGCCCACTACGCACTGGACGGCTTTGAGGTCAATGCGGTGGATTTCCTGCACAAGCCCTACTTCTACGAGCGTTTCGACCGTGCCCTGCAAAAGGCGGAACAATGGTTGCTGATGCACGATTTGCTCCGCACCTCCGCATCAGCCACGCGTCAGTTGGTCTTGAAGTCGGAATACAAGCATGTCACCGTTTCGATGGATACGATTCTGTATATTGAATCGATTGACAATTACGTCAAGGTGCATCTGGCGGACGGTACGTCTGTGCTCTCGAAAATGCCTCTGCGCAGTCTTGAGGAGCAGTTGCCGCCAGGGGAGTTTATCCGCATCCATCGCTCGTTTCTGGTGGCCCGTTGCCGCATTGCGCGTTTCTCGCGCACGGAAGTGACACTGACGAAAGATGAAAAGGTGCTTCCTATTGGCAAGAAATATCTCGACAGTGTGATCCTGCAGCTAAAGCGTTGACAGCCGGTCTTCCTGTTTCTTCCTGCCTGACGTGGCAGAGACAGTAGATTTCTGCCCGTTAACCTATCATAAAAGAAAGAAAAAGTATTATTCCGACAATGGCGGTTTTGACACTGTCACTGTTTCTCTCGAAGCTGTAACCATAAAGGGAATCAATACATCAATAGTTTTTTCGATAAGGAAAAGATAGGTCAGGTTTATTCGAAAAATACCATTCTATGTTTGTTTTGCTCTCGAACTTTTTGGGCATTTGCTTTGTAGAAAGTAATAAATGTATTACATTTGCAACATGAGAACTATGATAAGAAGTGCTGAATTCGATGAGTTTTACAACTCGCTACCTGCAAATGTTCAAAACAAGGTGAAATATGCCCTGAACATTATTGCGGATATAAAAGTAGTAAATACCAAGTTGGTCAAGAAACTTGTAGATACTGATTTCTATGAGTTACGCATATCGGTAGGTAATGAGTATAGAGTTATTCTCTTCACCATTGATCACGAGAACTTCATTGAAGCCGAGCAGATACTTCTCTTGAATGGTTTTATGAAAAGGTCCACAAAGGACTATAAAAAGGAGATACAAAAAGCAGAACAAATTTTAAATAGTTTACAGTAATGAGACCAAAGATTGACATTAACAAGCTCAAGCATCTTCCTACTACAGAGGATATGTTTGTCGATGAGTACGGAGCAAAGGGTACTGTTTCGCGTGATGAGTTCGATGCGAAGTCTCGTGCCTGGTACTATGCGGAGGTGTTAAAAAATGCCCGTAAATCAGCAGGAATCACTCAACAGCAGCTAGCCGACAAGATAGGCAAGAAGCGTGAGTATGTAGCCATGCTCGAAAAAGGTGAAACTGATATGCAACTCTCTACATTCATTATGATTTCGGAGGCTGTCGGCTTGAAATTTGCCTTGACATACTGAATCGTTGAGTGTATAATGGTTTTTACATCCTATTTCCCCACGCAGCACCTCTACTTTCCCGATGAAGATTATCTAACATATTGATAATCAGAGATAGGTACAATGTCGGAACAGGTTTTGAGCCGTTATTATAAACGATGATTTATTCATTATCACTTACCGTAGCTGAAAAGGCTACGTTTTCAAGCTAGTCAATTGTCATAATTTGATGTGTTATTGATGTTTAATATAGCGAGCCAAACCATAGACATAGCGACGGAATCCTGGTTTGTCGGCAAGGATGCGGTCAAACCATCCGAGATGTTTGTTGGCAAATCTAACCACCATGCCCACATACACCATGGCAAATAGTGTGCCAACGCCTACTATCTGCCATTGCCATGAGCCGAGCAGAAGAAAGCAGAGGATGACGGCAAGGATGACTAGTGAGGTGTCAACCCTTATCTTTGCCTTCGGAAAGTCAAGACCTGTAACCTTATGGATAGCAATCGTAATACCTTCACCAGGCATAGTCACGGAACCACATTTAACCTCCATGACAATGCCGATGCCAAGGATGGTGCAACCGGCAATCTGTACTAAGGTGTTCATCCAGAGCGCATCGGACAGGAGCCACTGCGTCAGGTACATGTTCAAGTCATCAGTATGGTGTAGGTACCGATAGTCCACTCCGGTACTGCGTCCATAAACCCGCCGGCACTCGCCATAACGTACGGTATGGTCGAGATCACACTGCTACCAAGCTGGCTCCTGACGCACACGGCCACTCCAAGCGTCATCACATAAAGCGAAAGGAGAAGCAGAAAGTGCTGCCAGATGAATGAAATGATCTTGTCTTTCATTTTTGTACTGTCCTATTTATTCAAATGCAATTACGGCGCATGTTCCGCGCTTGCATTTCAGTTCGATGTAATAGTTGTTTCTGAATTTCAAAGTGATGTCCATGTATGGCCGTTGTCTTCAATATCGTCGGCATAAAGCAATTTTTTCTACAAGTACATTGCTTATCCAAAGATTTCGTGCAGTTCCTTGTTTGAAAGTTTGCCAATCCAACTCTCGCCTGTCGATACTGTGAGGTCAGCAAGATGTTTCTTTTCTTGTATCATAGCGTCAATGTGTTCCTCGAAAGTGTTTTTCGTGATGAAGCGATGCACCTGTACGTTCTTGTGCTGACCGATACGATATGCGCGGTCGGTTGCCTGGGCCTCTACCGCTGGATTCCACCAGAGGTCGTAATGTATGACGTGAGTAGCTGCCGTGAGGTTGAGACCAGTACCGGCTGCCTTCAATGAAAGTATGAAGATGCGGTCGTTGCGGTTGTTCTGGAAGCTTCAATATTCGGTGCGGTCATTATTGTTGTGTTTAATCAGTCCTCATCTTTGAATGTTCCAACTAATACAATGCAAAGCTCCTCCTTCTTTTGCTATTTCCGTCATTTCTAACAGATGTATATGACAATCAGGAAAGGCATTTTTGACATACTGATACGCTATATTGTCTTCCTCGATATTGAAGGATGGTATAACAATATGTTTTCCAACCTGAAGAAAATTGATATATGCCC
>JALEPZ010000073.1 GCA_022767125.1 Phocaeicola plebeius | reverse complement strand
TTCACTTCAAGCTGGGTATTGCCATCTTCCGTAGTAAAGAGTACGATGGATGAGCCGTTATTCGCAATAATTCTATTCTCTTTCATACCAGTTCTTCTTTATTGTATTTATTCCACATTCTTTTTATCTTCCCTGCTATCTCATTACGGAGCCAGAGTGGTTCGAGCACTTCCACATCCTCGCCGTTCCACAATATCTCCTGCTGGAAATCGAAGGTGGGACGGAGGCGATACTCGAAGATGCTGTATTCCTCTGTTCGTTCTGTTTCTTGCTGCGATTCATGCATGGGTAAGTCACGCATATAGTTGGCCTGTCCACTATTTACTTTTAGTATTACTTTCTGAATATCGCAGTCTGTAGCGGCAATGATTCCAAAACAACCGGCAAAGTATTCCTGAGGATTAAAGTCCTTGGGGTATTCAAATGTATGACTTGACAAGCGAAAACCACGGATTCGGTCGAGGCTATAGATTGTGTCGTTTCCTGATGGCCACTGTCGTCCAACCATATACCAGCGTTGGCGGAATAGTTTTATGCACAATGGCATAAGATAGTGCTCGCGCAAGTCATCCCTCCAATAATTATAATAGGTGATGTGGATATAACGATTTATCTTCATTGATTCAAGAATAGGCTCAAGGTATTCCCTTCCGCTCGGGACATCTTCCAGGATTATCCTGTCCTTGATGGATTTGCTCTCAATGAGAGCATTACTCACTGAATAGGTGCTTAAAAGCCAGTTCTCAATGCCGTCACTCTTCATGTCATCCACATTCTCGATATAATAGCGATATGGAGCCGTCTTTTCACATTCAATCATCAGACCGAATGTGTCGAAAATGTTCCACTTCCATTTGTGGAATGTGCGCTTAAGCATCTCCTCGCCGCCGCTCAGGTCAACATTGTCCATCCATCTGCGGTTGAGTTCCTCGAATGTAATTTTCCGAGCCTTGTAGATTGTATTCACTATCCACACAAACTTGTTGGTTTGATTCAGTGCCATATATGCATAATGCAATTATATTTCTTAATACGAATTTGCTGCAAAATTATGAGAATGGTATGCCATTTACGTTCACACCACGCAAAAATTACATATTATTAACACTTGTGGACTATCAGCAAGCATTGTTATCGCAAAGATAAAGAAAAATATTGAGAGTCGTATTTTTCCGTTTCGGATTTAACACGAATTTAACAATAATAGAGAATATAATCAAAGTCGGAGGATAAAGAATGAAATATCAGAAGTTATCGTCTTTTCACTCCCCTTACTGCCTGCGCCTCAAGGGGATTGTCGGGCCAATGGTGCTTGGGATAGCGGCGGAGAAGTTCCTTGCGCACTTCGAAGTAGGTGGACTGCCAAAAATTGGCAAGGTCTTGTGTAAGTGATAGTCAACACGTATTCTACTGCCTGTGGGAACTACTATATGGGTGGGTGCCAAGGTGTCAACGCTCATCTGTTGCTCATAGGTCAACATTCCCCAAATGACTTCCTCCATATTTATCTTGCGCAATTCGGCTGAAGTGGTGGACTTACCGATATACAGGAGCAACCACTCGCCTACAACAGAAAGGACTGCAACGGTGGAGACATCGGGGAGCGACAATTCGGGATGCCACGACGACACGGCGGCAATGCGACGTTGCAATGCTTGAACACTGTCGGAGGTGAGCCTCTGCTCTCATGTAAAGACATTGACCATCATATTAAATTCATCGGTTATGTAATCCGTTATTTGATGAATCCTAAATCAACAGCTGCTTGATATAGTGCATCACAATCTTCTGCTCCATTCAACGTGGAATTCCACTCATACCAACCTTTTTTGGCAGTACTGCACGGTTCCTTTTCAGCCTTTTCCACTATTTTTTTACCCTATCCTTAACTTATTGATTTTCTTTATTGATTAGATTGACCACTACTTTCACCATGGCATCTTTCTCTTCCCTACGGCTTTTCGGCAATCATCAATGTCAGGGCAGCAAGGTTGTTGTCTGCTATACGGTTTCTGACGTTTGCGGAATACAGAATGCCGTTCTTCTCCATAAACCAAAGAAAGAACATGGCTGCAATGGATGAGCCGTTATTCGCAATGATTCTATTCTCATTCATACCTGTTCTTTCTTATTATATTTATTCCACATCCTCGTTATCTTCGCTGCTATCTCCTCGCGGAGCCACAGTGGTCCGAGCACTTCCACATCCTCGCCGTTCCATAATATTTCCTGCAGGAAATCGAAGGTAGGACGGAGGCGATATTCGAAGATTAGGTGCTGAGAAGCCAACTCTCAATGCTACCTCTTCTCATATCATCTACGTTGTTATGGTATATCGGTAGGGTGCAGCCTTTCTTCTGTGGAATTATTTCGGGGAGCTGTAGGATTTCATCCATATCATTGCTCTTGGAATTCATTTCAAGAGATAGGGAAATATCAGCTGTTGAACCGCTTCTCCAGTTCCTCCTCCTTCACCACCGAAAGCACCAGCTTGCCGTCGGGCGTATAGTTCGGGGTAGGCAACTCAAACAACCGGTCGACCAAGTCGTTCATCTCTTCGTTGGTCAGCACCTGTCCGGGGACGATAGCCGCCTGACGGGCCAGCGAGAGGGCCAAATGTCCCTGTACCTCCTCTTTCACCTTACACCCCTTCTCGATGGCCGTCTGCACCATCCCCGTCACCAGAGCTTCCGGACTAAGTCCCTCGATGCCAGCAGGAATACCATTGATGGCATACGAACCGCCACCCAGCGGACTCAGGTCGAAACCCAGGGCAGAAAGGTCGGGCAGGATGCTTTCCAGCACCGGCACTTCGGCGGGAGAGAAATACACCATATCGGGGAAAAGCATCCGTTGCGAAGCGTTCCTCCGGTTCTCCATCTGACTCAAATACTGGTTGTAGAGAATATTGATATGTGCCCGTTGCTGGTCGATGATCATCAGACCCGACTTGACGGAAGTGAGGATGTAACTACCCTTGTACTGGAAGTGCTGAGCGGCCGGTTGGACGAGAGAAGCCGCTGGCTGGGTTTCCGCTGAGGGAGCCGTCGGGGAAGACGGAGCCTCTTCTTCTTCAAAGGTCAGTTCGGAAAAGTCGGGCCCGCCACTGTCATCGGAAGACGTGCCGGATGATGATTCGAGTCCTTGGTAGAACGGCTCCCATCCTCCTCCCGACCGAGAATAACGGGACGAAGAATAGGACGAGGGAGGAAGGGCAGCTCCTGAAGAGGCAAACGGATTATAGCTGGGATCGAACGACGTGGACGGAACGGATGAACCTCCCTCCCCTCTTCCTCCGCCGTCGTAGGCCGGGATTTCGGGCATCCCTTCCGTATCGAAATCAATCGACGGAACGGCATTGAAACGACCCAGCGTCTCCTTCACCGCTGCCGACAGAATCTGCCAGATGGCCTGCTCGTTCTCGAACTTGATTTCTGTCTTCGTGGGATGGATGTTGACATCGATGTGAGCCGGGTCGACCTCCAGGTAGAGGAAATACGACATCTGTTCACCCACGGGAATCAGATGCTCGTAAGCATCGGCCAACGCCCGGTGGAAATAGGGATGGCGCATGAAGCGTCCGTTGACGAAGAAGAACTGGCGGGCTCCTTTCTTGCGGGCCGCCTCAGGCTTGCCGACAAAGCCATGGATCTTCACCATCGAGGTATCAATGTCGAGGGTCAGCAAATCCTGGTTGAGCTTCTTGCCGAACACTCCCATGATGCGCTGCCGCAACGACAGGGTAGGTAGATGGAACAACTCGGTGTCATTATGCCGCAGCGTAAAGGTGATGGTAGGATTAACCAACGCAATGCGTTCGAATTCCGTCAGGATGTTGCTCAGTTCCGTCTGGTTGGACTTGAGGAACTTGCGGCGGGCCGGGACATTGTAGAACAGGTTCTTCACACAGAAATTGCTGCCCTTGGGACAAGCCACCGCCTCCTGGCTTTCTACCTTGGAACCGGCAATCACCAAGGCCGTACCCAACTGATCGCCTTCCTGGCAAGTGCGCAATTCCACCTGGGCCACCGCTGCAATGGAGGCCAGCGCCTCGCCACGGAACCCCATGGTATGCAGCGAGAAAAGGTCGGCCGCTTCCCGTATTTTGGAGGTGGCATGACGCTCGAAGGCCAGCCGGGCATCCGTCTCGGACATACCCTTCCCGTCGTCGATTACCTGGATACACGTCTTGCCGGCATCGGTGACAGACACATCAATCCGGGTAGCTCCTGCATCGATGGCATTCTCGACCAGTTCCTTGACCACAGAGGCCGGACGCTGGATGACTTCGCCCGCTGCAATCTGATTGGCCACAGAATCGGGCAATAGACGGATAATGTCGCTCATAGCCTTACAAGGTAAACTCGCCGGTAACGAGGTAATGGAGAATATACATCAAAATCAGTATCGCCACAAAGAGGGTGCCGTAGGTCAAAGGCTTTCGCCCACTTTCCTTCCGGCGCTTGAGGTGTGTGGTGCCTTCCACAAACTTTCCGCGAATGTCCTCAGGAGTAAACTCCTTGGGGGGCAACATCCCCAGGTCGCGCATGGCCCCTTCTTCGATTTTCTGCAGTTTTTCCTTCCGTTCGTCCACATAGATGTACTCGTGATGGTACGCCCGTGGCTTTCTCATGGTAAACATTCCCATTGTTTATTCCTCCTTCTTCTTTTCGTTAATACTCTGTGGACCGGCCACCCGGACCGTATCGGGAACAAGGGCCGTCGTGTCTGCCCGAACCGGTGCGGCCGTGGAATCCTTGGCCGCAGGCCGGTCCTGCAGGGACTGCCTGTCAAACAGATGCTGGTTGGGCAGTTCGATAGGTCCGCGCACATTCTTCTTCAGCACATCGCCGGCCTTCTTGTCCTGCCAACGGAACACATCGGCCTTGCTGCGCGGACGCAGGTAATCGAACCAGACAAAATTGCCCAGTTTCTTCTTGTCCTGGGGAATCTGGAACAGTGGATACAGCGTTCCCGTCGACTTGGGGAACATCACCATCTTCTCGATTTTCTGGTCCTCCAGGAAAATATCCAACTGGCTGGTTTCAGATACGTTCATCCCAATGAGGGTACTGTCTGAATCCATGGGGTAATAGACCACCCGCACGGAGCCGATGACTTCTGTCTTGTGCATCTGGCCGTTGCGGAAATAGGCCTTCATCTCTTTGCCGGTCACCTGATTGTACATGGCCGAATCGATTTCCTCGACCGACAATGCCTGGTTGACGATGTGAGCCCAATCGATGGTGCTGTCGTTCATGTACAGCAGGATGCGCTCGCCCAGCAACTGCTGGTTCCCGTTCCACACCACCGGGTCGCGATAGAGGGTCAAGCAACTGTCGGCGGTCGAGAAGACCAGCGAATCGGACACACCCTGCACATCTGTGCGATAGAACCTCACCTTGTGGAAGGCCCGCATCTCGCGGTACATGGAGTCGGTATCCAGGTGGAAGGTTTCCAGCATCAGGGTATCGCCATGCAGGAAGAGGCTGTCGCCCTGCGAATAGTCCACCGCCAGTGCATTCCGGGTAGCAAACGCATACTTGCGGCGTTCGTCGTAGTAGCCATATTCGCTCGTCATCAGGTTCTTGTTGACCGTATCAGTGAGCACCACATCCGTAAAGGCTTCGCCTACGCCCCGGTCGCGGTCGTAGAACAGCGTATCGCCCGTCAGTTGCCGTCCGCCACTGCTGAGCACGGAACGCTGGTAGAGCCAGGCCCATCCGGCCTGCGTGTCATACGTACCCTGTTCGGAGTAGATGTGGTGAACGTCGCTCACAATGTCCGAAGGACCCACGATATCCGCCACCTTGTTGGCTGTATTGTACTGCAGGGTGTCGGAAGTCAGGGTGAAACTGGCATTGACCAGCTTGACATTATAGTTGAACACGGCCTGTTTGGTAGAAGGGTTGTATTCCCCCCAATCGGAGGTAAGCACGTTCTCCTCGTCCATCAGCGTACCTCCGTCGAAATAATACCCCAGGTTAAAGAGGCGGTCGTAGTTCAAGCTGTCGGTCAGCAACGTGGTATTGCGGTTTTCCATCCTCACGTTCTCACGCATCTCGGCAATCTGGGTATTGCCGTCGTAGAACAGGTGGTCGCCATACAGAAAAAGGGTGTCACCTTGTTCCATACGTACGTTGCCGAACGCCTCGAACGAGCTGATCTGGTCGTAATAATACGCACTGTCACAATACATGTAGACGCTGTCGTGGCGGAACACCACATTCCCTACCACCACCTGGGCATCGGGAATGCGGGCATCCTTGCGCAACACGTCGGAATGGAGCAGGTACACCTTGCTCTTGGGCGGCTGCTTGGCCCCCCCCTGTCCGGTCTTGCGCGTTGTCTGGGCCAGCAGACAAAAGCCGAACAGGCACAGGACACCTATCAGCAGTATCCTATGCCTATTTCCTGAACCGTTACGTTTCTTGTTGTCCGTCATTCTGATAAGGGATTATTGTTTGATCCATCCCGGGTACTTGAAATCACATTGGCGCCAGTTGGGACTGATGCGGACGTAGATGCTTTTCTGCTTTTCGCGAATCCATTTCTGCAGTTTCTCCTCTCCCCGTTTCTCTGTCACGATAGTCTTGAGGCGCTGGTAGTCTTCGGTAATGGTGGCCTTGTGGCCGTCGATGCGGTTCTTGAGCTTGACGATGGCGCAGACCTCCTTGCCTTTCGAGTTAATCATGGTGAATGGCTTCGACACCTCGCCGATTTCCATGTCAGCCACTACCTTGGCCAGTTCCTGCGACACCAGTCCGGCCAGGGCATCCATCTCGAAGCGGGAGGTACTGCTCTCCGGATTGGCCAACAGACCGTGGTTGTTGCGGGTGTCCTTGTCCTGCGATATCCAGGTGGCGGCATCGTCGAAGCTGAACTTACCCTTACGGATGTCGTTGGCAATGGAGTCGAGCCGGTTCAAGGCAACTTCGATATCCTTCTCGTCCACTTTAGGCTTGATGAGAATATGACGGTAGCTGACACGGTCTCCGCGCCGCTCGATGAGCTGGGCGATATGATAGCCATATTCCGTTTCGAACACCTTGGAGATTTTCTTGGGGTCTGTCAAGTTGAACACGACGTTGGCAAATTCTGGCGTGAGCTGTCCACGCCCGGTGAACCCATATTCACCGCCCTTGCGGGCCGAACCGGGGTCTTCGGAGTAGAAACGAGCCAACGTGGAGAAAGAGGTCTCCCCTTTGTTGATGCGGTCGGTGAACTCACGCAACTGCTTCTTCACCCGTTCGATTTCTTCTTCACTGATCTTGGGCTCCTGCGTGATAATCTGCACTTCCACCTGGGTGGGAACAAACGGAATACTATCCTGCGGCAGGCGGCTGAAATAGTTGCGCACCTCTGCAGGAGTCAGCTTAATGTCGCCGATAATCTTGCGCTGCATGGAGCGCACAGTCTCACCGTCGCGCACATTGTCACGCACCATTTCCCGGATCTGCGTGTATGTCATGTTGTAGTACTCCTCCATCTTTTCGCGGGAGCCAATCTGGTCCTGCAACCAGGACAGACGGGTTTCCACCTGC
This sequence comes from Phocaeicola plebeius, assembly GCA_022767125.1. Lineage (GTDB taxonomy): Bacteria > Bacteroidota > Bacteroidia > Bacteroidales > Bacteroidaceae > Phocaeicola > Phocaeicola plebeius_C. Next base: position 15,703 of record JALEPZ010000073.1, on the reverse strand, counting down.
TGCAGCACCTCCTGATCGCCCACAATCACACTGTCCAGTTCAGCCTGATGCAGGAAGAGTTTCTGCACGGCCAGTTCTTCCGGAATGACACAATAGGGGTCGCCGCTGAAACGACGGTTCTCGTACTGGGCGTTGAGCCGTTCGTTCTCCACATCCGACTTCAGGATGGCCTCATCGCCCACTACCCATACCACTTCGTCGATGACATTGTCCTGCGCACCGGCACAGAGGCCGAAGGCACACAACAGCATACTCAAAAATACTTTCACAACGTTCTGTTTCTCCATCTTCAATAATAAATAATGTCGTTCTCCTCCGAAGCTTCGCGGTAGAGGTCTTCCTTGACCTTACGGATGAAGTCCACCCGCTTCAGATTGATTAATAAGTTCTTTATCTCGTTTTTCGCATATTCAATGGGCAACTGCTTTCCTTTGGCCAGAAAATGCTCTACATGGAGCAGGTAGCAATACGCCGTGTCACGCACCTCCACATTACGATGCTGTTCCAGATACCCCGCATCGCTTTCCAACGCCTTCAAGGGAATCTTGGCGGACAGGTCGGACACCGGTATCCACCGGTCATAGAAATAGTCGAAGTTGACGGCACCGCTGATACTGAACTTCTCCAGCTGGTCCAGTGCATCCTGGGTATTCTTCCGGTACCAGACACGGGCTTGCGCCAACCGAGGCGTGTTCAGCGGAGACTTGATGAACAAACCCTTGACATAGGGCTGCTCGGCCCGGAACAGATCGGGATGGGCAGCATAATACTGCTCAATTTCCTCCTCGGTCACTTCATTCCCCAATTTCTGGGCCACCAGTTCCTCCTGATAGGCATGCATGATGAGGGAACGGCGGTACGATGCCACCCGCTCTTCAATCTGCAGATTATCGGGAATATTCCCTTCGGCCTTCCCGTACAACAGCACGTCTTCCACCCATCCACGGATGTATTTTTCCACAAATGCCAAACTGTCGGGACCTTTCAGTCCGGGAGGTAGAACAGACAGGACATCTTCCTTATAGAGAAAAGCATGCCCCACCTCTACCAGCGGAGTCTTACCCCGATGGTCTACCGACTGCCGGCAAGCCGTAGAAAGCCCTGCCAACACGGCCCCTGCGCATAGAATAACGGTCCGTTTCATGCTGTCACGTGTTTTAGCGAACGAAGATACATATTAATTACTGATTATTCATTCCTTCCTGCCACAATTAACGGTTTTTAAAACGTCTTCGTGGATTTCCACCCTGTACTTGTCCTTCAGCCGCTGCAGACGGGAGGACACATACCATTGACGATAGTCAGCCTGCAGCTGCGACAACACATCGCGGTAGTCATCGGGCCCGTTGTCCAACCGTTTCCCCATGATAAAAGTATAAGATGGAGCACCGGCAGCCAACGGAAGCTCCCCACAATGAAAGGCCATCTTGTCCACAAAGGCGTTCTGCCCGATACGGAACAGGCCGCATTCCATCCGGGCTTCCCACTCCGGATGCTCTGCCTGCAGGTGTCTCATCTCTTCGGCCCAGTCTGTCAGGGGGCGCTTCTTCAACCGCTTGCGAATCTTGGCAGCCACCTTTTTGCCGGCACATTGCACCACTGCCCCTTTGTAATGCGGCAAGTCCCAGTAGTATTCCTTGCGGTGGTGTTCGAAAAAATCGGCCAGGACGGACTTGTCGGCCACGGGTACCGATGCGGGATTGTCCGTATGCTGCAAGTCCCAATAGGTGGCCAGCAAGCCTTCGCGCACCTCCTGCAACTGCCGGTAAAGGGCAGGGTCAGCCAGCCTCCCATCCTTCCATTTACGGAGACGAAGGGAGTCGAGTGCCGGATGGAGGTTGCCGGCTGCCGCCCAGTGTTCGTTCCAGAAATGGCGGGCAGCCTCTTCGCTGATTCCTTCCCGCCGGTTATGCACCACTACCAGATGGATGCCTAACGGAGAGAAAAAAGGAACGGTGACTTCACCGTCCTTCAGCTGCTCCACACGTTCGGAAAACTCTTTCAGCATCCCCCTCATCGGGCGCCAGACATGGTCTTGCACCGTCAGTCCCCCGCTGTCTTCTGCGGAGACGGCAGACAAGGAAGTACCGGCCTGCAGGACTTCGTACAAGCCCTTCATCCGCTCTTCCGCCTGCTGCACCTCTGCGCGGGAGGCATGCTGCCGCAAGGGCAAGGTGAGGCAGGTCAGTTCGACCCACGTATCCGACAACAGCCGTTCTGAACGCTTCCGGTACATCTCGTCACACGCCCTGTCCATCTGTTCCTCACTGAGCAGATAGTTCTTCAGTACCTCCCCCTGCAGTACGGCACACTGCTGACGGAACTGCACCAGCGTATCCATCCGGGCCGAAAGCGCATCTTCCACTTTCAGCCGGAAATCAATGTAACGTTCCAGGCAAAGCCTCACCGCCTCCTCATTTTGCGGTTCGGACTGCCGGACATAACGGGTAAACTCATCGGCCGACACCGACTTGCCGTTGACAGAAAACAACGAAGAAGGCGGATTGTCGGCCCAACTGCCGACGGCTTCCCCGACGGCCAGGACAATACAAAGAAAAGTCTTGATGGCTTGCATGTATAGGTATCCCTAAAAACAAGAGGGTGTGTCTGCACACCGGCTACGGCTGCTGACACATCCTCCTCACTATTATCAATCTTTACACATCAGTTATTGGGACGGCTGTAATTGGGCGCCTCGCTGGTGATGGCGACATCGTGCGGATGGCTTTCCAATACACCGGCGTTGGTGATGCGGGTGAACTTGGCATTGTGCAATTCGCAGATGTTGTGCGCACCGCAGTATCCCATTCCCGAACGCAGACCGCCTACCAGCTGATAGATAACCTCACAGAGGAAACCCTTGTAAGGAACGCGGGCAGCAATGCCTTCCGGCACCAGTTTCTTGACATCTGTCGTCCCCGACTGGAAGTAACGGTCCTTCGAACCGTTCTCCATGGCTTCGAGAGAACCCATGCCGCGATAGGACTTGAACTTACGGCCGTTGAAGATAATGGTGTCGCCCGGAGACTCTTCCGTACCGGCTACCAACGAACCGATCATGACCGAATAGCCACCGGCCGCCAATGCCTTCACCACATCGCCCGAATAGCGCAGACCGCCATCGGCAATCAAGGGCACTCCCGTTCCTTCGAGGGCTTTGGCCACATCATAGACAGCCGTCAGCTGCGGAACGCCCACACCGGCCACGACACGTGTCGTACAGATCGAGCCCGGACCGATACCCACCTTGACTGCATCGGCACCCGCCTCTACCAGCATTCTGGCGGCATCGCCGGTAGCGATATTGCCGACCACGATATCCACATTAGGGAAACGTTTCTTCGCTTCCTTCAGCTTCTCGATAACCGAGAGCGAATGTCCATGAGCCGTATCAATGACAATCGCGTCGGCACCCGCATTGATCAAGGCCTCCATGCGCTGCAGGGTATCAGCCGTCACCCCTACGCCGGCGGCCACGCGCAAACGGCCCAGTGCATCCTTGCACGCCATGGGCTTGTCTTTCGCCTTGGTAATGTCCTTATACGTAATCAGTCCGATAAGACGTCCGTCCTTGTCGACAACGGGCAACTTCTCGATCTTGTTTTCCTGCAGAATCTTGGAAGCGGTTTCCATGTCCGTTCCGGGAGCGGTCGTAACGATGTTTTCCTTGGTCATCACCTCGTCAATGCGCTTGTCGTAGTTGGTTTCGAAACGCAGGTCGCGGTTGGTGACGATACCCACCAGATAGTTTTCATCGTCCACCACAGGAATTCCGCCGATTTTGTATTCCGCCATAATGTCCAGGGCATCCTTGACGGTAGACCCCCGCTTGATGGTCACAGGGTCATAGATCATACCGTTCTCTGCCCGCTTGACGATGGCCACCTGACGGGCCTGCTCCTCGATGGGCATATTCTTGTGAATCACGCCGATGCCTCCTTCGCGGGCAATGGCAATGGCCATCTGTGCCTCCGTCACCGTGTCCATGGCGGCGGTCACAAAAGGAATTTTCAACTCGATGTTGCGTGAGAACTTAGTCGTGAGTTCGACTGCTTTGGGTAATACTTCCGAATAGGCGGGAATCAACAATACATCATCGTACGTCAATCCGTCCATTACAACTTTATCTGCAATAAATGACATAGGGCTTTATGCTTTAGATTTTATTGCGTGCAAAATTAGTTATTTTCTTCGAAAGTGGAAAATGGGGAGCCCTAAATTTTTCTTAAAAGAAGAGATAAAAACGAGGATAGGTCACAGCATGACTCTATCAAACTGTCATGTCGGACAGCGGTTATAGAGGAGATAAAACACTCCGACAATGACGATTTGCCACTCATTGTTGGCTGTGAGTGAGTATGAGAACGAAATCGGTCATGCTTCTGACCGTCATACCGAATACAAGAGAAGAATCTGTAAGCAAATCACTTTATGCTTACAGATTCTTCACTATGCGTTCAGAATAACCATTTGAAATGAATCGTTGAGATTTGAAACACTGAGGATCAGTTGGCCATTTCTGAGATGAACTTGATACGAACCAGGCGGATTTCATCCTCCGTATAGTCGGAACCCAGTTCGTCCATTGCATCGTCAATCTTGTCGGTGGTCGACTCCTTGAAGTAATCGTAGATATCCTCCAGGTGGTCCTCGTCCATAATTTCATCCAGGAAATAGTCGATATTCAGCTTGGTTCCCGAATAGACGATGGCCTCGATTTCGTCCAGCAACTCCTGGAAGTCGATACCCTTGGCATTCGCAATGTCATCCAGCGCCACCTTCCGGTCGATGCTCTGGATAATGGACACCTTCAGCTTCGACTTGTTCGCCACCGTGCGTACCCGCATATCCTCGGGGCGGTCGATTTCGTTTTCCTCACAGTGCTTCTTAATCAGTTCGCAGAACTCCTTGCCATAGCGTTTGGCCTTTCCGGCTCCCACGCCAGGAATGTTCTGCAACTCTTCGAGCGTCACCGGATAGATGGTCGCCATGGCTTCGAGCGACGGATCCTGAAAGATGACATAAGGCGGAACGTCGAGTTTCTTCGACATTTTCTTGCGCAAGTCCTTCAGCATGGAGAACAAGCCGGGATCGACGGCACACGAAGCGCCGCTCCGCATCGGCATGTCTTCCACTTCCTCTTCCTCGAAGTCAGTATCCTCCACAATCTTGAACGACTGTGGCGATTTGAGGAACTTCTTGCCAGCGGGTGTTACCTTCAGCAGTCCGCAGTCGTTCACGTCCTTGGTCAGATACCCGCCAATCAGCGCCTGCCGGATTACCGCATTCCACCAGCGGTCGTCCTCCCCCTGTCCGGACCCGAAGACATCCAGATTCTCGTGGCGGTGTGCCAATATTTCCGATGTCTCCTTGCCCAACAGAATATCAATAATATAATCTTGCTTGAAATTTTCTTTTATCGCAATGACCGCTTCGATCACTGCACACAATGAATCCTGAGCCTCCACTTGTTTTTTCGGATTTAAACAGTTATCACAATTTCCGCAATTATCTTCAGTAAAATCCTCGTTGAAATAGTGAAGCAACATCTTGCGTCGGCAGACGGACGATTCGGCATACGCCTTCACCTCGCCCAGCAACAGGTCGCCGATTTCGCGTTCCAGTCCCTGCTTTCCTTTGATGAACTTGTCGAGTTTCTGTACGTCCTTGTTCGAATAGAACAGCACGCACTGTCCTTCGCCGCCGTCGCGTCCTGCCCGTCCGGTCTCCTGGTAATAGCCTTCCAGGCTCTTGGGCACATCGAAATGGATAACGAACCGCACATCAGGCTTGTCGATACCCATGCCGAAAGCGATGGTGGCGACAATCACGTCCACATCCTCCTTCAAGAACTTGTCTTGGTTCTCCACACGGGTCGCCGCATCCATACCGGCATGATAAGGCAAAGCCTTGATGCCGTTGGCCTGCAGGACGGCAGCCAGTTCCTCCACCTGCTTGCGGCTAAGGCAATAGATAATGCCCGACTTCCCATCGTTCTGCTTGATAAAGCGCACGATGTCCTTTTCGATGGTATTCTCGTTCTTGGCCCGTACCTCGTAATACAGATTCGGGCGATTGAAAGAGGTCTTGAAACAGGTCGCTCCGGTGATTTCCAAGGTCTTGAGGATATCCGTAATCACCTTTCCGGTGGCAGTGGCTGTCAGCGCAATGATGGGAGCGTTGCCAATCGAGTTGATAATCGGACGGATACGGCGGTATTCCGGTCGGAAGTCATGTCCCCATTCCGAAATACAATGTGCCTCATCAACGGCATAGAAGGATATCTTTACATGCTGCAGAAACTCTACATTCTCTTCCTTGGTCAGCGATTCGGGAGCCACATACAACAATTTGGTCTTGCCACTCAAGATGTCGGACTTCACCTGGTCGATGGCCGACTTCGAAAGCGACGAGTTGATGAAATGCGCTACACCGTCTTCTTCACTGTAGTTCCGGATGGCATCCACCTGGTTCTTCATCAGAGCAATGAGCGGAGAGATCACAATAGCCGTTCCTTCCATCAGCAGGGAAGGCAACTGGTAGCACAACGATTTACCGCCTCCGGTAGGCATGAGCACAAAGGTGTCGTTACCTGCCAGCAGACTACGAATAATAGCTTCCTGATCTCCTTTAAATGTGTCGAAACCGAAGTATTTCTTCAATTCCTCCGTCAAATTGATGTTTTCCGTCATTGTCCTCTAATTTATAAGTGAATTCCATGATGAGTATGTATCCTCTCTACAATAACAAAGTTATAAACAACTTTTGATATTACCCAACTATTTTCGATATTATTTTACCGAAAAAGCGTTTTTTTTTCTTCACTCTTTCCTTACTTACGTCGTCTGAAGGCGCGACAGATTGGCTTTCGCCATCTGTTGCCGGGCAAATTCGAGGGTGACAACGAATTTTTTGGCCTTCTTGGAAGGAATATCAAACATGACATCCATCATAATAGTCTCCACGATGGAGCGCAGTCCGCGGGCCCCCAGCTTGTACTCCATGGCCTTGTCGACGATGAACTCGAACACTTCGGGTTCAAACGACAACTTCACACCGTCCATTTCAAACAGTTTGACGTACTGCTTGATGATGGAGTTTTTAGGTTCCGTCAGGATATTGCGGAGGGCTGTTCGGTCGAGCGGATTGAGATAGGTGAGCACCGGCAGACGGCCGATGATTTCAGGTATCAGTCCGAACGCCTTCAGGTCCTGCGGCGCGATATACTGCATGAGGTTGGAGCGGTCGATAGCTACCGACTGCTTCACGGCTCCATAGCCCACCACGTTCGTATTGAGTCGCTGGGCAATCTTGCGTTCAATGCCGTCGAAGGCACCGCCGCAGATGAACAGGATGTTCTGGGTATTCACCTGGATGAATTTCTGCTCGGGATGCTTGCGTCCTCCCTGAGGCGGCACGTTCACCACCGAGCCTTCCAGCAGTTTCAGCAATCCCTGCTGCACTCCTTCTCCGCTCACGTCGCGGGTAATGGAAGGGTTGTCGCCCTTGCGGGCAATCTTGTCGATTTCATCAATGAACACGATTCCCCGTTCGGCCTCTTCCACATTGTAGTCAGCCACCTGCAACAGACGCGAAAGAATGCTCTCAATGTCCTCTCCTACATACCCTGCCTGCGTCAATACAGTCGCATCCACGATGGTGAAAGGTACCTTCAGCAGTTTGGCAATGCTGCGGGCCAGCAGCGTCTTGCCGGTACCGGTGCTTCCCACCATGATGATGTTCGACTTTTCGATTTCCACATCATCACTCCCCTTTGGCTGCATCAGCCGCTTGTAATGATTGTAGACAGCTACCGAGAGATAGCGCTTGGCATCCTCCTGACCGATGACATACTGGTCGACGAATTTCTTGATATCCGCCGGTTTGGGAAGATCTTCCAACTTCAACTGCGATCCATTCTTCGATTGTTTCATAGCTTCTGTAACTACATTATATGCCTGAACAGAACATTCGTTACAGATAAAGCCATTCATTCCTGTCAGCATAAGGGCCACCTCATCCTCCGATCGGCCACAAAAGCTGCAACGTCTTTTTCTCTTATCGTCCAAGGTCGTTAATCTTTATTACAGGTTATACATTCGGCTTGCGCGAAAGCACTTCATCAATCATGCCGTATTCTTTTGCTTCTTGTGCCGTCATCCAGTAGTCGCGGTCGGAATCGGCCCATACCTTGTCGAACTCCGTATGCGAATGGTCGGCAATGATGGTGTAGAGTTCCTTCTTCAGCTTCTGGATTTCGCGGGCAGTGATTTCAATATCAGAAGCCTGTCCCTGTGCGCCCCCCATCGGCTGATGAATCATGACACGCGAGTGAGTCAACGCCGAGCGCTTGCCTTCCTGACCGGCTACCAGCAGGACAGCCGCCATGGAAGCGGCCATACCGGTACAGATGGTTGCCACGTCGCTGGAAATGAACTGCATCGTATCGTAAATGCCCAGGCCGGCATACACCGATCCGCCCGGCGAATTGATATAAATGGAAATATCCTTGCCCGAATCCACCGAATCCAGATACAGCAGCTGTGCCTGCAGCGTATTGGCAGTATAGTCGTTGATTTCCGTCCCCAGGAAAATGATACGGTCCATCATCAGGCGCGAGAACACGTCGAGCTGCGTCACGTTGAGCTGGCGTTCTTCCAGGATATACGGATTGAGATACCCCTGCGACTTGATTACATCATCAAGCACCAGGCTGTTCATGCCCAAGTGCTTGGTAGCATATTTTCTAAAATCATCCATCATAATACTCTTTCTATCTTCAATATTGATTATACACACAAGAAAGGCCCTTGACCATTCTCCCGACTGTCCGAAAAAACCTGGTCAAAAGCCTTTCCTTCTTATCCTGTTTCGGCAGCCGGCTGCCTGCCGGTAACTATCCAGCTACAAGACGGCTACGCCGGCCCTGCAAATCAGTCCTGGAACATTTTGTTGAAGTCCTCTACAGAAATGCTCTTGTGGTTCAAGCTGACCTGTGTCTTCAAGGCATCTGACAGCTTGGCTTCCACTACACGGTTGACGAGTGCTTCCACGCTTTCGCGCTTCTTCAGCATTTCCTTTGAATAGTTGTCCAGCAGTTCGTCGGGCACGTTGATCATGCCGTACTGGGCAAACTGGGCACGGGTAGCTTCCTTAGCCATTTCGGCGATGTCAGCCTGCTCCACCTTAATGTCGTTGGCCTTCACCAGTTTTTCCTTGATCAGATGCCAAGTCAACTCCTCGATGCTCTTGTCGTAGTTGGAAGTAACGAATTCCTCGCCCTTGTCCTTGTTGTTTTCGAGCATGATGCGCTTCATGAGGTCATCGGCAAATTCCAGCTTGCCAATCTTGGCCGTCACATAGTTGCGCAGGTCAACCAGGAACTTGTAGTCGCTGTCGGCCGTATACTGGCGGGCAATGTTTTCCTTGAGCTTGCCGCGGAACTCCTCTTCGCTGTGAGCCGCTCCTTCTCCCAATACCTGGTCGAAGAGCTCCTGGTTGAGTTCAGCCGGCATCATGCGGGTGATTTCTTCAATCTGGAAGCTGAAGTTACCCGTGTAGGCAGCCACTTCTTCCTTCTTCACCTTCAGCAGGGAAGCCAGTTCGGCCTCGTTGTTGTCGAAAGCCACCGACGGATTGAATACCAGCACGGTGTTCACCTTGGCTCCGTTGAAGATAGCCTTCTGATCGTCGTTCTTCATGTAGGTAGGCATCATAACGGCGCCTTCCACCTGCAGACCGCCTTCCTTCGTGTTGCCGTTCTCGTCGAGTTCGGCCAGCAGTCCCTTCATCATATCGTTGTCCTGGTAGTCCTCTACCTTTTCATATTGGCCGTTGCGCTGGGCATACATCTTCACCTGCTGCTCCACCATTTCGTCGGTCACTTCAATATCGTAATAGTCCACCGTGTCGTTGTTCGACAGGTCCACAGTGAACTGAGGAGCCAAGGCAATGTCGAACGAGAATTCGAAGTTCTCGTCGGTATCGAAGTTGGCATTGTTAACCTTCGGCAGCGGTGCGCCCAGCATGTCCACCTTATTTTCTTCTATATACGCGCTCACCTTCTCCTGCATCAGCTTGTCGATTTCCTCCACCTTCACAGAAGTTCCGAACTGCTTCTTCACCAAGCTCATGGGCACCATTCCCTTGCGGAAGCCCGGCATGTTCACCCGCTGGCGGACCGTCTTGAGTGCCTTGTCTACTTTTTCCTGATAGTCTGCTTTTTCAATCTGAACAGTAAGCACAGCGCTTACATTGTTTACGTTTTGCAATGAAATATTCATTTCCAGCTTATTTTTTTAATTATTACTATATTATTCTTTCTGTTCGAGTATCCACACAATTCGTCATTGTATGAAATTGAGTTCGCAAAAGTAGTGTTTCTTCTGCCAACTACCAAACGGAGAGGCAAAAATTTACAGTTGAAATTCCTTGCGGCGCAATACGAAGTTCGTTCCAAGATACTTCTCGCGCACCACAGGATTCTCGGCCAGTTCCTCGGGAGTGCCCTGGAAAAGAATCTTCCCTTCAAACAGCAGGTACGCACGGTCGGTCAGACGCAGCGTCTCCAAAGCGTTGTGGTCGGTGATGAGGATACCGATATTCTTGTCCTTCAGTTTCCACACGATATGCTGGATGTCCTCCACCGCAATGGGGTCGACCCCGGCAAACGGTTCGTCCAGCATGATGAACTTCGGGTCGATGGCCAGGCAGCGGGCGATTTCCGTGCGCCGCCGTTCTCCTCCCGAGAGCTGGTCGCCCAGGTTCTTTCGCACCTTCTGCAGTCGGAACTCGGCAATCAGGCTTTCCAGTTTCTCCTTCTGGTATTCCGGACTCTTGTCCGTCAGCTCCAGCACGGAAGCGATATTGTCCTCCACGCTCATCTTCCGGAACACCGACGCCTCCTGAGCCAGATAGCCGATGCCGTTCTGGGCCCGTTTATAGACCGGATAGCCGGTAATATCGAGGTCATTCAGATAGATATGCCCTTCGTTCGGCACAATCAGCCCCGTCGTCATATAGAATGAGGTGGTCTTGCCGGCACCATTCGGGCCCAGCAGACCGACAATCTCGCCCTGCTTCACATCGAACGAGACATGACTGACCACCGTCCGCTTGCCATACTTCTTCACCAGGTTCTCGGTGCGCAACACCATTTTCTCTTCGGCGGCTCCCGCACTGACGGGGGCGCTTCCCTGCTCCTTTTCTTGTTCTGCCATATCAATAAGTATGAATCCGATTAGACCTTTCCTTGCAACTCCGGTCACCTTCTGTTCTACGGGATAGAGGAAAAGCGGTACGATTTTCCCCGGCGCAGCCGGATTTGCGGTGCAAAAGTAGTAAAAATCTTGGGTTCTGTGGTGCTTCCCGTCATTTTCATTCTACCTTTTATTATAGATTAGCCAAAAAAGCACTACTTTTGCAGCACAAACCATAAAAGCAAACGTATGATCACACCGATAACCACCTTTGGCAAGTACCTGCAACTGATGGGAAAAGTCTTTTCCCGTCCCGAGCGGGTACGGATGTACTTCAAGCAGTACGTCAACGAAATGGTCAAGCTGGGCTACGACTCCATCGGCATTGTCCTGCTGATTTCTTTCTTCATCGGAGCCGTCATCTGCATCCAGATCAAGCTGAACATCCAGAGTCCGTGGATGCCCCGCATGGTAGTAGGCTATACCACCCGCGAAATCCTGCTGCTGGAGTTCTCCTCCTCCATCATGTGTCTGATCCTGGCCGGCAAGGTCGGCTCGAACATCGCATCCGAAATTGGCACCATGCGGGTAACCCAGCAGATTGATGCCCTCGACATCATGGGCGTGAACTCGGCCGCCTATCTCATCCTGCCCAAGATCCTGGGCCTGATGACCATGATTCCGCTGCTGGTCACCTTCAGCATCGGGGCCGGCATCTTCGGTGCCTTCTGCACGGCCTGGTTCGGCGGCATCATGACCGCCAGCGACCTGGAATTTGGTCTGCAGTACAGCTTCGTGGAATGGTACATCTGGTGCGGCTTCATCAAGTCGCTGTTCTTCGCCTTCCTTATCGCCAGCGTATCGGCCTATTTCGGCTATATGGTAGAGGGCGGCTCCATTGCCGTGGGCAAGGCCAGTACGAACTCGGTGGTCAGCAGCAGCGTGCTGATTTTGTTTTCCGACTTACTACTCACTCAATTGTTAATGGGATGATACAGATTCACTCTCTCCATAAGTCCTTTGAAGGACGCACCGTACTGAACGACATCAACTATACGTTCGAAGACGGCAAAACCAACCTGATTATCGGCCAGAGCGGCTCGGGCAAGACCGTGCTGATGAAGTGCCTGGTGGGACTGCTGACCCCCGAAGAGGGGGAAGTGCTCTACGACAACCGCAACCTTCTGACCATGGGAAAGAAGGAGAAGCAGGCCCTCCGCCGCGAGATGGGCATGATTTTCCAGAGCGCCGCATTGTTTGACTCACTGACCGTGCTGGAGAATGTGATGTTTCCCCTCGACATGTTCTCGAATATGTCCAACCGCGAGCGCATCGAACGGGCGCAGTTCTGCCTGGAGCGTGTCAACCTGGGCGATGCACAGAACAAGTATCCGGGAGAAATCAGCGGCGGTATGCAGAAACGGGTGGCCATCGCCCGCGCCATCGTGCTGCAACCCAAATACCTGTTCTGCGACGAACCGAACTCAGGACTGGACCCCAAGACTTCCCTGGTGATTGACGAACTGATTCACGACATCACCACCGAGTACAACATGACGACAGTCATCAACACGCACGACATGAACTCCGTGCTCGGCATCGGCGACAGCATCCTGTTCATCTACCAGGGAAACAAGGAGTGGGAAGGCACCAAGAACGACGTGTTCAGCTCCACCAACCAACGGCTCAGTGACTTCATCTTCGCTTCCGACCTGCTGAAGGAAGTAAAGAAGGAGCGGGAAGTCAGGGGGTGAGGTCTGTCCCATTCATCGCATCTATCAAGTCCTGATAGGCCGTGACCTGATGATACCTCACCTTCGTGGTCGAAAGGGAGTTGAACAGTTTCTTCGCACAGTCAATCTTCGTCTGCTCGATGGGGGTCAAGTCCATCGACATTCGATTCATTCATTCAAGTACCACTCAATCAAGGGGAAAAATCAGAATATCAAGGCAGATGCCACCTGTGCGGACTCGGATATAAACGATAAAAACAAAAGGTATTTGTCGTTTATATCCGATAAAACAATTACCTTTTATATGGAAGGTAGCCAACCCTTTATATATAGATGTGCACCTCGTGGCACACGGACAGGTACTTTGAACCATTGAGGTGAATCATGGAACCTGTCCCCGTGATTCCCGCAACAGGTATCGTTAACCCAGTACTCCGTACGAGGACCATTAAGTAGGGTGTACAGTTTGATGTACAACAATCAGGTACCCTAATAAATATAGAAACGCCCTGAACCAAAGGTACGATTCCCTCTGACCACATCAATTCGGAACGGCCAACTGAACACACAAATAAAATATCGCCCGAATTGTTTGGGTAAATGAAATAAAAAATTATCTTTGTCACCGAATATACGACATTGTGACATATAACATTTGTAAGGATATGGAAACGAAACGACTGAAACGACTGCCAGTGGGCATACAGACATTCTCAAACATCATTGAGGATGACATGCTCTACATCGACAAGACTGAGTATATATGGAATATGATACACCTCAGCAAGTACATTTTCCTGAGCCGCCCGAGGCGATTCGGCAAGTCACTTCTTGTATCCACACTTCAGGCTTATTTCGAGGGAAGGAAGGACTTGTTTAAGGGTCTGTTCATCGAAACAGTGGAGAAGGAGTGGACGGAATATCCTGTGTTGAGATTCAGCATGGCTTCTGGCAAGCACATGGAGAAGGATCAGCTGGAACGATATCTTGGCATGCGCCTTGTAGAGTATGAAAAGAAATACGGCATCTCCAATCCTGCCACTGACAATAACGACCGTTTAACGGCATTGATACAGGCAGCATACCAAAAGACCGGCAAAAAGGTTGTCATACTTATCGACGAATATGATGCCCCTCTGCTCGACGTGGTTCATGAGGATAAGACGTTGCCATTGCTCCGCAATGTGATGCGAAACTTTTATTCGCCACTAAAAGACTGCGACCCATATCTCCAGTTTGTTTTCCTCACAGGAATCACAAAGTTTTCTCAGCTCAGCATATTCAGTGAGCTTAACAACCTGAAGAACATATCCATGCGTCCTGACTATGCCGGAGTGTGCGGTATAACAGCGGAGGAGATGCTCACCGCCATGTCGGACTATATTGATGACTTTGCCGAGGCTCTCCAAACAACACGCGAAGAAGCAATAGAGGGCCTGAAGCTCCAGTATGACGGCTATCACTTCACATGGCCTTCACCTGATATCTACAATCCTTTTAGCCTTCTCAACGCATTCCAAGACCATGACTACACCAACTATTGGTTTGGTTCGGGCACTCCGACATATCTTATCGAGATGCTGAGGAAGTTCAATGTCGTGCCCGCCGACATCAGTAATATGCAGGCCCTTGCCTCTGACTTCGATGCACCGACTGAAAATATGTCTTCCATCACGCCATTGCTCTATCAGAGCGGTTATGTAACCATCAAGGACTTCAACAGGGCAACGCGTCTTTACACCCTCGACATTCCCAACACAGAGATCCGGGTAGGACTGATGGACAGCCTCATGCCCAACTATGTCAGCATGCGTAAGGAAGCGGGAAATACGACCATCGCCAAAATGTATCTTGCCCTGCTCAATGATAATCTCGACGAGATGTTCAGCCTCCTGCAGGCATACCTGCTCACCGTTCCTTACTGCAACAACGCCAATTCCGAAGGTCATTACCAGCAGCTGCTCTATGTCATCTTCTCGCTTTTCGGAAGATATGTAGAAGTGGTGGTTCATACACCGACTGGGCGTGTGGATATTGTGATGAAAACCGACAAGGCTCTATATCTTTTCGAGTTAAAGCTAAATATGTCTGCCCAGGCAGCAATGAAGCAGATAGACCTTAAGGACTACGCCTCGAAGTTTGTCCTCTCAGGCCTGCCCATAGTGAAAGTAGGGATAAACTTCGATCCCGAACGCCGGACAATAGGTGACTGGAAGGTTGAAGACGCTTAGTGTTGGACGACGGGTAAAAAGAAGACAGAAAAGCGAATTCCAAAGTTATTTTGTAACTTTGCCGACGAATAAAAGACATTGCGACATAAAATGTTTTTGCGGATATGGAAACGAAACGACTGAAACGATTGCCAGTAGGCATACAGACATTTGAGAAAATCATCGAGGGTGACTATCTCTACATAGACAAGACCGAGTATATCTGGAATATGATACACCTCGGAAGCTATATCTTCCTGAGCCGTCCAAGACGGTTCGGCAAGTCGCTTCTTGTATCCACGCTTCAGGCGTATTTCGAAGGAAGGAAGGACTTGTTTAAGGGACTCTTTATAGAGACCGTGGAGAAGGAGTGGACGGAATATCCTGTGCTTCGCTTTTCCCTAAACACTGCCAAACATTGCAATAAAGAAGAACTGCTGTTGGAATTGAGCAACAAACTAACCCACTATGAGGCTATATATGGTAAAGGTGCAGCTGACGAGGTTAAGCCCAACCAGCGTTTAAAGGGAATTATAGAGCGTGCCTATAAGAAGACCGGTAA
>JALEPZ010000104.1 GCA_022767125.1 Phocaeicola plebeius | reverse complement strand
ATTCATACAATATGTTCGTTTCAAGGGCGAAACCAATGGAGGGGCAATCCTCAATGAAAGACGTTTTGAAGGGTGTCTGTATGAAATGTTGCCTCAGTTAGAAAACTTCATCAGAGATGGCATCGTGACCAACCGTCCCATCTCAATCAGTGTGCTACGCGAGAAACAGGTGACCAACTATCCCTACAAAGCCCTTCATGAGCTGATGATGAATGCATGTATGCATCGTGATTATCAGTCAAACATGCCTACACGATTGTATCAGTATGACCATCACATAGAGATTATGAATCCTGGTGGATTATATGGACAGGCTCGTCCTGACAATTTCCCCTTGGTGAACGATTATCGTAATAATGTAGTGGCAGAAATGATGCGCACATTCAAGTATGTCAACATGTTCAATCATGGAGTGAGTGAGGTGCAAGATGCGTTGAAAGCCAATGCGAATCCACCGGCTGAATTCAATGTAAGCCTGCTTACTGCATTCGGCGTCATTGTGAGAGATGATAAGAAATCGTATGAGGAATCCGTTCATTCGGTCAGCTTAAACGCTACTTGCGCGCAACTTAAAGCGAACTTAAGCCCAAATGAGAAACTGCTGATAATCAGTCTGTCTGACACGATTTCTTCCATATCAGAGATAAAGCTTAAACCCCTACTTAAACCCCTGTATGAGAAGAAGTCGAATACGCTGTTAAAAGACAAGGTGATATATCCATTAATCAAGTTGGGGATTGTGGCACAAACCCATCCAGATACTCCACGCCACCCCAAGCAGAAGTATTATCTGACAGAACTGGGTAAGGCTATGTTTGCATATCTGAGGACTACCGATTATCCAAAATAAATACAATATAAACTGTTATCGAACATGGAACAGAAAGAACAACAAATGTTAAAAACGCACCCCGAACAATCCACAACATGAAACAATATCCTTGTATATTAAGCATTGCCGGTTCCGACTGCAGCGGAGGTGCCGGCATTCAGGCCGACCTGAAGACAATATCCGCTCTGGGAGCCTACGCTGCCACGGCCATCACAGCCGTCACCGTACAGAACACATGCGGCGTGACGAACGTACATCCCATACCGCCTATGGTAGTAGAAGGACAGATAGAGGCTGTGATGACCGACCTCTCTCCTCATGCCGTCAAGATCGGCATGGTCACGGACAGCCAGACCGTCCGCGCCATTGTCCGCTGCCTCCTCCGCCACCAGCCCCCATTTGTCATCTTTGACCCGGTAATGGTTTCTACCAGCGGGCGTCAACTGATGGACACTGAGGCTTTGGAGGCCGTCACGAACGAGCTGATGCCCCACTGCACCCTCATCACGCCCAACCTTCCCGAAGCGGAGCTGCTGCTGGAGCAGCCGATAGCCACTACAGAAGAAATGTGCGGGGCCGCTCGGAAACTGCTGCGCTATGGCTGTCAGGCGGTCTTGCTGAAAGGTGGCCACCTGGAAGGGACTCTCATGACGGATGTCTTGCAGCTGGCTCAAGAACCGGAGCCATACCTCTTCACGGCTTCCCGCGTGAACAGCAGCAACACCCATGGTACGGGCTGTACGCTCTCGTCGGCTATTGCCACCTTCCTGGCACTGGGAAGTCCGCTCAGCCGGGCAGTAGAACAGGCTAAAGACTATGTGAGACAGGCCCTCGTCAGCGGAAAGGATGTACAGACCGGAAAAGGAAACGGACCGCTCAACCACCTCTTCAGTCCCTGTCCGATGCACATTTTCAATCAAGATGCGCAGTAAGTGAAAAAAAAACGCTACCTTTGCGTCCAAATAGATTAACTCATAAAAGAATAGAACGCATGAAAGCATTTGTATTTCCCGGTCAAGGTGCCCAATTCGTAGGAATGGGCAAGGACCTTTATGAAAACTCTCCCCTCGCCAAAGAATTGTTCGAGAAAGCCAACGATATTCTGGGCTACCGCATTACGGACATCATGTTCGAAGGTACCGATGAGGACCTCCGCCAGACGAAGGTGACACAGCCTGCCGTTTTCCTGCACTCTGTCATCTCTGCCCTGTGCATGGGTGACGCATTCCAGCCCGAAATGACTGCCGGTCACTCGCTCGGCGAATTCTCTGCCCTGGTGGCTGCCGGTGCACTATCGTTCGAGGACGGACTGAAACTGGTGTATGCGCGTGCCATGGCCATGCAAAAGGCCTGTGAAGCCCAGCCTGGTACGATGGCTGCCATCATCGCCCTCCCCGACGAAAAAGTGGAAGAAATCTGCAGCTCCGTCAATGCAGGAGGTGATGTATGTGTAGCTGCCAACTTCAACTGTCCGGGACAGATTGTCATTTCTGGCTCGATGAATGGCATCAACAAGGCCTGTGAAGCCATGAAAGCAGCCGGGGCCAAACGCGCCCTCCCGCTGAAGGTGGGTGGTGCCTTCCACTCTCCGCTGATGGAACCGGCCAAGGTGGAACTGGAAGCAGCTATCAATGCCACCGAATTCCACACCCCGAAATGTCCGGTCTACCAGAACGTGGATGCACGTCCGCATACCGACCCCGCTGAAATCAAGGCTAACCTGGTAGCTCAGCTGACTGCCTCCGTCCGTTGGACACAGACGGTACAGAACATGGTAGCCGACGGTGCCGACGACTTCACCGAATGCGGCCCGGGTAAAGTGCTTCAGGGACTGATTGCGAAAATCAGCAAGGAAGCCAAGGCGCATGGCATCGAATAATCCAAACACTCTATTTATGAAAGCAAACGATCAGAGAATTATCATTTACCAGGTTTTCACCCGCCTTTTTGGCAACCGAAGCTTTCCTGCATGTTCCGACGGAACGCTGGAACAGAACGGCTGCGGCAAGATGAATGACTTCAGCAAGAAGGCCTTGCGCGAAATCCAACGGCTGGGAGCCACGCACATCTGGTACACAGGTATCATTGCCCATGCCTCGAAGACTGACTATTCGGCGTTTGGCATTCCTGCCAATCATCCTTCGGTGGTAAAAGGCAAAGCCGGATCTCCTTATGCCATCCGCGACTATTATGATATCGACCCAGACTTGGCAGTCAAGATAGACCAGCGCATGAAGGAGTTTGAAGCCCTTGTGGCCCGTACACACGAAACGGGACTGAAAGTCGTGCTGGATTTTGTCCCCAACCATGTGGCCCGCCAGTACCATTCCATCGCCAAGCCCCGCGGCGTGAAAGACCTGGGAGAGACAGACCGTACCGACGTGGCTTTTGCTCCCGACAACAACTTTTACTATCTCCCCGGCCAGCAACTGGGAGGGGAAGTGAACCTCAACGATGAAGTGGCAGGCCCCTATGTGGAATTGCCGGCCAAGGCTACGGGCAACAACCGTTTCGATGCATGGCCCAACCAGAACGACTGGTACGAGACCATCAAGCTGAACTATGGCACGGACTATATCGGCAATACAGGGAATCACTTCTCCCCCATTCCTGACACATGGAAGAAGATGCTGCACATTGTTCTCTTCTGGGCCTCGAAGAAGGTGGATGCCTTCCGGTGTGACATGGCAGAAATGGTTCCTTGCGAGTTCTGGGGATGGATGATTCCGCAGGTGAAGAAGAAATACCCCAACGTGGACTTCATAGCTGAAGTGTACAACCCGAACGAATACCGTAACTACATCCACAACGGTCATTTTGACTATCTGTATGACAAGGTAGGATTGTATGATACCCTCCGCGGCGTAGTTTGCGGCTACAAGTCGGCCACTGAAATCACACATTGCTGGCAAAGCGTGAACGACATCCAACCGCATATGCTGAACTTCCTGGAAAACCATGACGAGCAGCGCATCGCCTCCGACTTCTTTGCCGGTGATGCCCGCAAGGCCATTCCTGCCCTCGTTGTGTCAGCGTGCATGAACAACAGTCCCTTCATGCTCTACTTCGGACAGGAACTGGGTGAACCGGGAATGGACAGTGAAGGTTTCAGCGGACGTGACGGACGGACAACGATTTTCGACTACTGGGCAGTGGATAGCCTGCGCCGCTGGAGCAACAACGGACGGTATAATAACCACGAACTGACCGACCGGGAAAAGTCATTGCGGAACTATTATGCGCGACTGCTCGGTCTGTGCAACAGTGAAGCCGCCCTGTGTAAGGGAACGTTCTTCGACCTGATGTATGTGAACTGTGACAACTGGCAGTTCAATGCCCAACGCCAATATACGTTCCTGCGCAAGGAAGGCGACGAAGCCATTCTGGTGATTGTCAACTTTGACGAACTGCCGACACATGTCGAGATTAACTTGCCGCAGCATGCGTTCGACTACCTCGGTATGCCGGTACTGGAAAGCGTGAAGGCAAAAGACCTGCTGGGCGGAAAACCGGAAACCATCAGTTTCACGCCGGAACGTCCGACAAGCACCGAACTCCCAGGATGGGGCGCCAAGCTGCTGAAGATTTCGCTGCAGACTCCAAATCCAGCCAAGAGCAAAAGCCGGTGCAAGAAGAATTAAGTTGGGTCTAATTGAATGGCCTTTCTGAACGCAGCAGAGCAACAGAATGCTTATACTAACGCTTCAACAGATTCTTCCCTACGTACAGAACGACAAACCACATGAAAAGAGAGCGTGTCAAAACAAGGAATTCTTATTTTGACACGCTCTCTTTATATTCTATCCCGTCAATCCAACTTGTGGACCACCAGACCTGAACGGAGCTTAGGCTCAAACCAGGTGGTCTTGGGAGGCATGATATTACCGGAATCGGCAATGTCCATCAACTGCTTCATAGAAACCGGATAAAGAGCCAAGGCAACTTTCATCTCGCCACTGTCCACCCGCTTCTTCAGTTCTCCCAAACCGCGGATGCCTCCAACGAAATCAATCCGCTTGTCAGAACGCAAATCCTTGATGCCCAATATCTCATCGAGAATCAGGCGGGAAGAGATGGTCACATCGAGTACCCCGATGGGATCGTTGTCATCATACGTATCAGGATGTGCCGTGAGGCTGTACCACTGTCCCTCCAAATAAAGGGAGAAGTTGTGCAACCGGTCAGGACGATAAATCTCCGTTCCCTTCTCTTCCACCGTAAAATGCGTACGCAATGCCTCCAAGAAAGCCGAGGGGGTCAGACCGTTCAAGTCCTTCACCACCCGGTTATAGTCGATAATGGTCAGCTGGGAAGCCGGGAAACAGACCGCCATGAAATAGTTGTACTCCTCGTCTCCCCGATGCTGCGGATTCTGTTGCGCTTTTTCCGCACCCACAAGAGCGGCAGCAGCACTGCGGTGATGCCCGTCGGCAATATAGAGAGCCGGCATCCGGGCAAACCGTTCCGTAATGGTGACAATGTCTGCAGCATCATCGATGACCCAAAACGAATGACCGAACCCGTCGCCGGGTGCGATGAAGTCGTAAACCGGCTTCCGGGACGTATAGCGGGCTACAAGAGCATCAAGTTCCGCATCGTCGGGATAGGCAAAAAACACCGGTTCGAGGTTTGCGTTGTTCACCCGCACGTGCTTCATGCGGTCTTCCTCTTTGTCGCGACGTGTCAGTTCGTGCTTCTTGATGGTGCCATTCAGGTAGTCAGGTACATATGCCCCTACCACCAGGCCATACTGTGTCTTGCCGTTCATGGTCTGGGCATAGACATAATAGGCTTCCTGCTCATCCTGCACCAGCCAGCCATTGTCTTGGAAACGCTGGAAATTCTCGGCAGCCTTCTGATAGACACGCGGATCGTGCTCGTCGGTTCCTTCAGGGAAATCGATTTCGGGTTTGATGATATGATACAAGGATTTCTCGTTGCCGGCCGCTTCCTGACGGGCTTCCTCAGAATTGAGGACATCATAAGGACGTGAAGCGACCTGTTCAACCAAGTCCTTAGGAGGGCGAAAGCCCTTGAAAGGTTTGATGGTGGCCATAACAACTCGATTTTACTTGTTCACACGGAAACGTTCGCAACCTTCCTTGAAGAACGCAACAATCTGGCGGGCAGCAGCGATACCGGCATTGATATTGGCTTCGGCCGTCTGGGCTCCCATCTTCTTGGGAGTAGAGAAATAGCGGCCCGGGAACGTAGATACAAACTCCTCGTGGTGGGCTGGCATGATGTCCGTGACGTATTTCAGGTCCGGACGGTCTTCCATCAGCCGAATCAGGTCGGCTTCGTTCACCACCTCCTTGCGGGCCGTATTGACCAGCAAGCCGTTCTTCGGCATCCGTTCTACCAACTCATAATCGATGGAATTCTTCGTCTCTGGCGTAGAAGGAATGTGGAGCGACACGACATTGCAGGTAGAATATAATTCTTCGGCAGTAGCTACCGGACGCACTCCTTCGGCTTCCATGACTTCTTTCGGGCAGAAGGCATCGTAGGCATAAATCTCCATCCCCAATCCTTTGGCGATGCGGGCAACGTTACGGCCTACATTCCCATAGGCATGGATTCCCAGCTTCTTGCCCTTGAGTTCTGAACCTGCCTTGCCATCAAAGAAGCTACGGACAGCCATAATCATCAGCCCGATAGCAAGTTCGGCTACGGCATTGGCATTCTGGCCCGGGGTATTCATGACGCATACTCCATGAGCCGTCGCTGCTTCCAGGTCTACGTTGTCATAGCCGGCACCAGCACGGACCACAATCTTCAGTTCGGGAGCCGCATCGAAAACCTCCTTATCCACCTTGTCGCTACGGACGATGAGAGCCTGGGCATCCTTCACCGCCTCCAGCACCTGCGCCTTTTCGGTATATTTCTCCAATAATGCCAGTTCGAAACCGGCGGCTTCTATCTCTTTACGAATCCCGTCTACAGCAATCTTCGCGAACGGTTTTTCAGTAACAATCAATACTTTCATGATTCAAATCATTTTGGCAGGGAAGTCCCTGCATTCCTATTCTTAGTGCAATTTCTCAAATTCCTGCATGCAGTCAATCAGCGCCTGCACACCTTCGACGGGCATGGCATTATAGCAAGAGGCACGGAAACCTCCTACCGAACGGTGTCCCTTGATGCCCACCATTCCCTTTTCGGTGGCAAACTTCAGGAAGTCGGCTTCCAGGTCCTTATACTCGTCGGCCATCACGAAACAGATGTTCATATAAGAACGGTCTTCCTTCACAGTCACCGTACCACGGAACAACTTATTGCGGTCGATTTCGGCATACAGCATTTCTGCCCGCTGCCGAGCACGACGTTGCATTTCTTCCACACCTCCCTGAGCCTTGATCCAGCGCAATGTCAGCAAAGCCGAATAGATAGGAACGACAGGCGGCGTGTTGAACATCGACCCCTTATCCACGTGTGTCTGGTAGTTCAGCATGGTGGGGATATGGCGAGACACCTTTCCCAGAGCGTCGTTCTTCACGATGACGAACGTCACACCTGCGGGAGCAAGGTTCTTCTGTGCACCACCATAGATACAGATATACTTGGAAACGTCTACCGGACGGGAGAAAATGTCGGAAGACATATCAGCAACCATCGGCACATCTAAGTCGAGATCCCCGTGGAGTTCCGTACCGTAAATGGTATTGTTGGTCGTAATGTGGAAGTAGTCTACATCAGCCGGCACCGTGTAGTCTTTCGGGATATAGGTAAAACCGTCTTTTTCGGAAGAAGCCACTTCAATGGCCTCGCCGAATGCCTTGGCTTCTTTCAAGGCCTTCTTGGCCCATGTACCGGTATTGAGATACGCTGCTTTCTTTTCGAGGAAGTTATAGGGAACCATGCAGAATTCCAGACTGGCACCGCCACCGAGGAAGAGTACGGAATATCCGTCGGGAATGTTCAGGATTTCTTTAAAAAGGGCAACCGCCTCATCCACCACCGGCTGGAAATTCTTGGCCCGATGGCTGATTTCCATTAACGAAAGGCCTGAATTGTCGAAATCGAGAATAGCTTGAGCTGTTTGTTCGATTACCTCACGCGGCAGGATGGAAGGTCCTGCATTGAAATTATACTTTTTCATTTGGCAGTTTGTTTTGGTTATACATTCATATTTTTAGGATGCGAATGTAGCTAAAATTTTCATACCGCCAAAAATAATCTTACTATTTTTGGACAAAGGTTCCAAAAACAGGTGCAAAGAGGAGAAGAGCCGGCCTTATTTCGCCAGCTCTATCAAGACTTTTATCCCCTTCATTTTCTCTCCCTGCATCAGCTGGAGCGCCTGCCTGTATTTGGAACGGGCGACTGCCACAAAGGCATGATGGTCCATCACGTCAATGCGTCCTACCTCTTCGCGGGACAGCCCTCCTTTCTTGGACAGGAAACCGACAATATCTACCTTGTTGATCTTGTCTTTCTTGCCTTTCCCGATGTAAAGAGTAACGAAAGCCGGCAAGGGAGGAACCGGCAGCGGATCTGGGCACGTCCATGTCTCGAGTTGGGGCAACCAGTCGGGACGCTGTTCTTCTTCGTGAAGGATGACATAAGCATTGCCTTCTGCCTTCCAGCGGGCCGTACGTCCGTTACGATGGATAAACCCTTCTTCCGACACCGGCAAATGGTAGTGGACCACATGGCGGATATCCGGAATATCCAGTCCGCGGGCAGCCAGATCGGTCGAGATGAAGACCGAGCAACTGCCGTTGCGGAACTTGTAGAGAGCGCGTTCCCGCTCGTCTTGTTCCATTCCCCCGTGAAAGATCTCGCAGGCCACCCGTTTCGAACGCAGGTAGTTCCCGATGCGTTCGGCACTCTCACGGTAGTTACAAAAGACCAAAGTCTGTTCCGCTCCCAGCACGCAGAGCAACCGGTAGAGGGTCTCGATCTTGTCTTTTTCGGGCGACATTACCTTATATATATGGACGCGTTCTGCCGTCCGACCGTCTGTCTGCAGAAAATCCAGCCTCACGGTGCGGTTCATCCCCGTGAAGCGGGGAATCTCTTCGGCATCGGTAGCAGAGAGCAGGAAGCGACGACGCAAGGCCGGCAACCGGCCGATGACCGCAGCCATTTCCTCCTGGAAACCGAACTCCAGGCTCTTGTCGAACTCATCGATGACCAGCGTGGTCACGGTAGTTGCCTCGAAATTCGCCTTTCCCAGATGGTCGTTCATACGGCCCGGCGTACCGATGATGACCGCCGGACGGACCGCCTTCATTGTCCGGTGTTCGTCCATGGCCGGACGGCCGCCGTAGCAACTCATCACTGCGAACGGAGTCCCCATCGCCTTGAAGACCTGTTCGGTCTGCAGGGCCAGTTCGCGCGAAGGGACCAGCACCACCGCCTGCACTCCCTCCACCCCTGGACGCAACGTCTGCACCAAGGGGAGCAAGTACGCCAAGGTCTTGCCCGACCCCGTGGGGGAAAGCAGTACAAGGTCGTTTCCTTTCTTCCAAGTCTCAATGGCGGTCTCCTGCATGGCAGTGAGCCGCTCTATCTTCAGGTTCTTCAGTATTTCTTCCATTTCGTTTTTCAGGATTAAGTGGACATCAGACACGGGCACACGTGGCAGGGTCATTCCACATAAAGCACCAGTCCCTTCAGGTATTCACCTTCAGGATGATAGATGTTCACCGGATGGTCGCCTGGCTGGGTGAGCTGGTGCAGGATACGCACGCTGCGTCCGCTCTGGGCCGCCGCCGTAAAGACCGCATTGCGGAAATTCTCCTTGTTCACCACCTGCGAGCAAGAGAAAGTGAACAGAATACCTCCGGGACGGATTTTCTCGAACGCCTTAGCATTGAGCTTAGTATATCCGCGCAAAGCATTGCGCAAGGCTCCGCGGTGCTTGGCAAAGGCCGGCGGGTCGAGGATAATCAGATCGTACTGGTCACCCATACGGTCAAGGTACTTAAAGGCATCTTCGGCAAAAGCCTGGTGGCGTTCATCACCAGGGAAGTTGAGAGCCACATTCTCGTTGGTCAGGTCGATAGCCTTGGCTGAGCTGTCCACCGAATGGACCAGCTTGGCCCCACCCCGAAGGGCATAGAAGGAGAAGCCCCCTGTATAACAAAACATATTGAGGACGCTGCGTCCGGCTGCATAGTGTTCCAGCAGGCGACGGTTCTCGCGCTGGTCGACAAAGAACCCTGTTTTCTGTCCCTTCAGCCAGTCTACATGAAACTTCAGCCCGTTCTCCAGCGCAATGTTTTCCGGACTTCCGCCCAGCAGGAAGCCGTTCTCGCGTTCCAGTAAATCCGCCTTGAACGGCAAGGTGGTTTCCGACTTGTAATAAATATGCTGAATCACCTCACCCATCACCTCTTTCAAGGCCTCGGCAATTTCCTTACGGTAGATGTGCATGCCCGCCGAGTGCGCCTGCATCACGGCGGTATGGTCGTACACATCGATAATCAATCCCGGCAGGTTATCCCCTTCGCCATGCACCAGGCGGTAGGTATTGTTCTGCGGATGGCCGATCAGGTGTAGGCTCCGGCGCAAGTCCTTGGCCACTTCGAGGCGGCGTACCCAATACGCATAATCGATGGGTTCGTCCGCAAACGTCAGTACCCGCACCGTGATACTGCCTATCTGGTAATGCCCACGGGCAATGAATGCATTCTTCGAAGTGTAAACATCCACCACTTCGCCTTCCTCGGGTTCGCCCTCTATGCGGGCGATGGCCCCCGAAAATACCCAGGGATGGAAACGCAACAACGACTCCTCTTTCCCTGCTTTCAGATATACTTTCTTGTTCAATGTCATTAGGTATAAGTTGATTATTTATCGTCCATCGTTTGGGCTGCCTCCTGTTGGTCCACGACTTTCGCCACACGAAAATCGCCGGTACGGCGAAGCTGCTCCAAGTAATTGTACATCTCCACGCAAGCCCAGGCATCCGTCGCAGCATACAGGCATTGCGCTTCCGTCAGCGCATCCGCCTCCCAGTTGGAGAGCTGCTGCGACTTCGAGATCTTCTTGCCGAACAGCAAGGCATAAATCTTCTGTAAGCTCTTTTCCTCAATGCCCAGACGGGCCACATAGTCCTGTAGTTCCACCCAATTCCCGGTGCGCGGGTCGCCCTCATTGCGTTGCCGCATGGCCGCGAAATCGTCCTTCAACGAGAGCCCTACCTTGAGCACCTCGTTCTGCAGGAAAGCCTCCAGAAAATCGGGTAGTCCCAAATGGTTCAGGCGGAACAGGAAACACGTATCGGCCGTGGCAATCTGTAGCAAGGCCACCTTGTGCATCGTCCCTTTCCTGAACGAAGGGCGGGTTTCGGTATCCACTCCAACGACCCTGTGGCTGTTCAGATAGGCCACCGCCTTGCGGGCCTCCTCCTCCGTATAAATGACAAAGATGCGTCCGCCGAACGCCGCCTTGGGCATCTCCGCCACCTCCTTCTTCGAAATCTTGTTCTGTAGTACCACCATGTCTGTTTCGTTTGCTTTATTCCCAACGGTCGCCCTCTCCATCGTCCGTACCGGCTTCCCGGGTTTCGTCGTCGTCGTCACCGGCCTCCAGCCCCTCATAGAGTGCCGCATCGTCGGGGTCTGTCCACGCCACCTCCTCTTCGTCTTCTTCGTCGGCCGACTCGCCGGTCCCGTACTTGACATCGTGCAGGGCACGCATGGCGTTCAAGAGACGTTGTCCCCAGAACTCACGGAACTGTTCCTCGCAAGCCAGCAGCGCATCGTTCATGGTCCGGTCAAGCCCCAACCGATAGATACAGACAAAGTCCTTCAGCGACTGGTAGATATCGGCCAGGTTCTCAGAAACGGTCTGGCAGATGGGAGTGTCGCTGTAGGCCATGTCCTTCACGAATACGTCCAGGTAATCGTCGTGTTCGCGCAGCAAGGCCGCCACACCGGCGCGTACCCGCTCGTAGTCGCCTTCGGTCACGAAGGCCTCCAAGTCATCCTCGTCCATCCGTTCTCCTTGGGGCAGAAGGGAAGCCTTGAGGTAGAGCAACGGCAGCAACTTGAGGGCTGTATCCACAAACTTACGGCGCGAGACTTGCGACACCTTCTCCAGAAAGCCGCAACATTCGGCAGCCACCGTCACAAACTCCACCGTGTTTTTATCAAAGATAATAGGTGCGTTCTTCTCCATATTTCACAATTTATGATGCAAAGGTAGCAAAAAAATTTCTCAGTTTTAGTTTTATTCGTACATTTGCGTGTAGAAACATAATAAAACCCTTGAAATTGCATGAACATGTTCAATAAGCAAACGGAAAAGAAAGCAAAAAAAGCACCGTCCGGACCCATCGCATCGTCCGGCAACACGGTCATCAACCTCCTGAAAGGAGAGACTTCCCATTTCACCATCGGCCTGTTGTGTGTCTTCTTCGGAGTCTATATGCTGCTGGCATTCACCTCTTTCTTCTTCACAGGAGGGAATGACCAGGACATCCTGGCGCATCCCAATCCCGGCGAGCTGCTGGAGACCGGCAACAAGATCCAGAACTACGCCGGTGCACGAGGAGCGCAACTGGCCCAGTTCTTCATCAACGACTGCTTCGGCATTCCTGCCTTCCTGATTATCCTGTTCCTGATTGTAACCGGCATGAAGCTGATGAAAGCCTATCAGTTCACGTTGTGGAAATGGTTCGTCAGCTGTACGCTGCTCATGGTGTGGAGTTCCATCGCCCTGGCTTTTGTCTTTGGTGGTACGTTAGGCGACACCTTTCTCTATCCGGGCGGTCTCCACGGGTACAACATAGGACGCTGGATCAGCTCGCAGGTAGGCCAGTTCGGGCTGCTACTCCTTTTGCTGGCTACTGCCATCTTCCTGGGAATCATCTATTCCCGCTCGACCATCCAGATGGTCCGCAAAGTGTTCCATCCCCGGCTCCGGAAACAACCTGCCGGCACCGACCGGACGGAGTCCCATCCTATCGAACCGACATCGGGCAAAGCACCTATATCAGCAACTGAGGAAGAAATCCCGGCTCCCTCCGCAGTCCCCGAAACTGCTGACGAGCCTTCCGTTGTCCCTTCTGACAATGAGCGCGATCTGCAACCGGAAGAAACGGCTGTACCGGAGGAGGCGTCGTCGGAAGCGACCCCCGCCATCGAATTGCCGCTGGACGACGATTCCGAAAAAAAAAAGGAGTCGTCTTTAAGTGATCAGGAAACGGCTGAAGAACCGTCTTTTGAAATTGCCCCTCCGACGACCGAAGAGGAAACGCCGCGCGGTAATCTGAGCCAGCCCTACAATCCCCGGCTGGACCTGGAGAACTACCGTTTCCCGACCATCGACCTGCTGGAAACCTATGAAAACAATACACCGGATATTGACATGCAGGAACAGACGGCCAACAAGAACCGCATCATCCAGGTTTTGCGCAGTTTCGGTATCGAAATCAGTTCCATCAAGGCCAGTGTAGGCCCCACCATCACGCTTTATGAAATCACTCCTGCAGAAGGGGTGCGCATCTCCAAGATTCGCAACCTGGAAGATGACATTGCCCTGAGCCTGTCGGCCTTGGGCATCCGCATCATTGCCCCCATTCCCGGTAAAGGAACCATTGGTATCGAAGTACCGAACGCCAATCCCCGCATCGTACCAATGAGCAGTGTCCTGTCGAGCAAGAAGTTTCAGGAGACAACCTTCGAACTGCCCGTGGCCTTGGGCAAGACCATCACCAACGAAGTGTTTATGGTAGACCTGGCCAAAGCTCCGCACATGCTGGTGGCCGGTGCCACCGGTCAGGGTAAATCCGTCGGACTGAATGCCATCGTCACTTCATTATTATATAAGAAGCACCCCAGCGAACTGAAATTTGTCATCATCGACCCCAAGAAGGTGGAATTTGCCATCTACGCACCCATCGAACGTCATTTCCTGGCCAAACTGCCAGACGGTGAGGATGCTATCATCACCGATGTGACCAAGGTCGTACAGACGCTGAACTCGCTCTGCGTGGAGATGGACACGCGCTACAATCTGCTTCGGAATGCCGGTTGCCGCAACATCAAGGAATACAATGCCAAGTTCACATCGCGCCAGCTGAACCCGGAACACGGACACCGCTTCCTCCCCTACATCGTCATCATTATCGACGAGTTCGGCGACCTCATCATGACGGCTGGCAAGGAAGTGGAACTGCCCATCTGCCGTATTGCTCAGTTGGCCCGGGCTGTAGGCATCCACGCCATCATTGCCACCCAGCGACCAACCACCAATATCATTACCGGTACTATCAAGGCCAACTTCCCAGCCCGTGTAGCGTTCCGCGTTGCTTCCATGATGGACTCCCGCACGATCCTCGACCGTCCGGGTGCCCAACAGCTCATCGGAAAAGGCGACATGCTGTACCTGCAGGGCAGCGACCCGGTGCGCGTGCAATGCGCTTTCGTAGACACACCGGAAGTGGAACGCATCGCCGCCTTCATCAGTCGCCAGCAGGGTTATCCTACCGCCTTCATGCTACCGGAATACGTGGATCCGAATGCCGATCCAGACAGCGGAGCCAACGATGTCGACATGAACCGTCTGGACCCTCTCTTCGAGGAAGCAGCCCGCCTGCTCATCTACCACCAGCAAGGTTCCACCTCGCTTATCCAGCGCAAGTTTTCCATCGGTTACAACCGTGCCGGACGCATCATGGACCAGCTGGAAAAAGCGGGCATCGTCGGCCCTGCCAACGGCAGCAAAGCCCGAGACGTGCTCTGCATGGACGAGAACGACCTGGACAACCGCTTGAACAACCTGACGAAATAATGACAGATAAAAACCAGACAGACTTATGAAACGTATCTTCTTACTGGGACTGGCCCTGTTGGCGTTCGCCTTCGCCGGTTCCGCACAGCATCGCGAAAAAGCCCGGCAGTTATTGGACCGCCTGGCGGACGACTACCGGCAGGCAGCATGCCTCAGCATCCAGTTCAGCGGCAGCCAGTCCGGCTCCCTCCTGCTGCAGGACAACTGCTTCGTACTGGACTGTGCCGGCATCAAAAGCTGGTACGACGGCCAGACGCAATGGAGCTATGTAATCCAAAATGACGAGGTGAACATATCGGTCCCCACCGCCGACGAACTGGACAACGTCCATCCGTACGCCTGGATCAACCGGTATGCCACCGCCTTTACGTTTGTCTATGCCGGACAGAAGACGGAGAACGGCCAGCAGGTACACGAGGTGGTTCTCACCCCCAAGACGCCCGGCGAACTGTCCTCCATCAGCCTACACATCAATGGCCAAGGACACCCCACCCTCCTCCGTCTGCAGGCGGCCAACGGCGGGCAGCAAACGTATATCATCACCGGTTACCAGCCCCAAAAACGCCAGCCCCTCACGGCCTTCCGCTTCCCGGAAAAACAATATCCGAATGCGGAAGTGATTGATTTACGATAAACGAACAACTTAAAAAAACAAAGAATATGGAAAAAGAACACGTAAAATGCCTGATTATCGGATCAGGACCTGCCGGCTATACCGCCGCTATCTATACCAGTCGCGCCAACATCTCGCCGGTCCTCTACGAAGGGCTGCAGCCGGGCGGCCAGCTGACCATCACGACCGAAGTGGAGAACTTTCCGGGTTACCCCGAAGGAGTGACCGGGCCGGTACTGATGGACGACCTTCGCAAACAGGCCCTGCGCTTCGGTACCGATATCCGTTCCGGCATCGTCACCAAAGCCGACCTGAGCCAAGCCCCCTATTCGTTTGTCATCGACGATACGAAGGAGATCACCGCCGACACTGTCATCATCTCCACCGGTGCTACAGCCAAATACCTCGGACTGGAGGATGAAAAGAAATACGCCGGCATGGGTGTCAGTGCCTGTGCCACTTGCGACGGCTTCTTTTACCGCAAGAAAACGGTGGCTGTGGTAGGCGGCGGCGACACGGCCTGCGAAGAAGCCATCTACCTGGCCGGACTGGCCCGTCAGGTCTACCTTGTGGTCCGCAAGCCGTACCTGCGTGCCTCCAAGATTATGCAGGAACGGGTGATGAGCCACCCCAAGATTACCGTTCTGTTCGAACACAATGCCGTAGGCCTGTTCGGCGACAACGGCGTAGAAGGGATGCACGTCGTGAAACGGATGGGTGAAGTCGACGAAGAACGTTATGATGTGGCTATCGATGGCTTCTTCCTCGCCATCGGCCACCAGCCCAATTCGGCTATCTTCCTGCCTTGGGTCAAGACCGATGCCACCGGCTATATTCTCACAGAGGAAGGCTCTCCCCGAACCGGTATCCCCGGTGTATTCGCTGCCGGTGACGTGGCCGACCCGCACTACCGCCAGGCCATCACGGCAGCTGGCAGCGGTTGCAAGGCCGCTATCGAAGCCGAACGGTTCCTTTCTGAACACGGATTGCTGTAACCTACTTCAGAGGGTGCGTCAAAGAGTCGAACGAGACATATCCAATGACACACCCTCTTTTCTCCTTTAACAACTTGAACCATGAAAAAAATTCTGACCAAAATGTTCTTCCTGCTGGCCTGCTTCGCAGCTACAGGAGAAGCCATCGCCCAGCAGCTTCCTCCTATCCCGACCGATCCGGACGTGAAAATCGGGAAACTGGAGAACGGACTGACCTATTATCTCCGCCACAATGAACTGCCCAAAGGACAGGCAGACTTCTACATCGCCCAGAAAGTAGGTTCTATCCTCGAAGAAGACAACCAGCGCGGACTGGCGCACTTTCTGGAACACATGTGCTTCAACGGCACCACCCATTTCCCCGGCAACAGCCTGCGCGAATACCTCGAAAGCATCGGAGTGAAGTTCGGCGCCAACCTCAATGCCTATACCTCCATCGATGAAACCGTATACATTATCTCCAGCGTCCCCGTGGCCCGCGAGAGCGTCATCGACTCCTGTCTGCTCATTCTGCACGACTGGGCAGACGACCTGACCCTCGACCCGAAGGAAATCGACAAGGAACGGGGAGTCATCCACGAAGAATGGCGGACGCGGCAGAGCGCGATGATGCGTATGTATGAAACGGCCTTCCCCATCCTGTTCAAAGACAGCAAGTACGCTCACCGGCTGCCTATCGGTACGATGGAAGTGGTGGACAACTTCCCCTACCAGGCCCTGCGTGACTACTACGAGAAGTGGTACCGTCCCGACCTGCAAGGCATCATCGTGGTGGGCGACATTGATGTGGAACAGGTGGAAGCGAAAATCAAGTCCCTCTTCGGTTCCATCCGTCTGCCCGAGCACCCTGCCGAACGCACCTGGTTCCCTGTACCCGACAACGACGCTCCCCTCGTTGCCGTGG
This sequence comes from Phocaeicola plebeius, assembly GCA_022767125.1. Classification (GTDB taxonomy): domain Bacteria; phylum Bacteroidota; class Bacteroidia; order Bacteroidales; family Bacteroidaceae; genus Phocaeicola; species Phocaeicola plebeius_C. The sequence continues at coordinate 61,066 of JALEPZ010000104.1, read as the reverse complement.
CGAAAGACAAAGAGATGACGACCACCCAGATCATCATCGCCCACAAGCACGAGCCCTATCCCGACGCCGAGAAGCAACACATCGGCTACATGGCCTACAACTTCATGGTATCTCTCATCGAAAGCATGTTCAATACCCGTCTCGACGAGCTGACCCAGACAGCCACCCCGCCCTTCATCGGTGCCGGATCCGGCGACGGCGACTTCATCCTCTCCAAGACCAAAGCAGCCTTCATGAGCTACGCCGCCTGTAAGGAAGACGGTATCGACACCGCTATCGGCACCCTTCACCGCGAACTGCTCCGTGCCGCCCGCTTCGGATTCACGCCCGGCGAATATGCCCGTGCCAAAGCCGACTACCTGAGCAATCTGGAGAAAGCCTACAACGAACGCGAAAAAGTGAAAAACCGCCAATACGTGGATCTCTACGTGAGGGACTTCATCGAGAACAACCCCACGCCCAGCCTGGAGCAGGAATTCGGCATCATGAGCCAGCTGGCCCCCGCCATCCCGCTGGAACAAGTGAACGCCCTCTTCCGGCAGTGGGTGACCGAGAAGAACATTGCCATCGGCATCTTCTGTCCGGAAAAAGAAGGAATGGCCTATCCTACAGAAGAACACATTCTGCAACTGCTGAAAGCGGTGGCCGACGAACCAATCGAAGCCTACGTAGACCACGTATCGGACGAACCCTTGCTGGCCCAACTGCCCCCAAAAGGACAAGTGATCAAGACAGAAGCCGGCATCTTCGGCAGCACTGTCCTCACCCTGAGCAATGGTGTACGCGTAGTGGTCAAACCCACCGACTTCAAGGCAGATGAAATCCGTCTGCAGTCGTTCAGCAACGGTGGCACGTCAGTATTCGACGACCAGGATGCCCTTCAATTCAAGTACATCGACCAAATTGCCGGACTGGGCGGACTGGGCAACTTCAGTGCCATCGACCTCCAGAAAGTGCTGGCCGGCAAGATTGCCTCCGCCACTGCTTCCGTACGCGGACTGACCGAAGCGGTCAACGGCAGCTGCTCGCCCAAGGATCTGGAAACCCTGTTACAGCTGGTGTACCTGTCCTTCACCGCTCCCCGCATGGACAACGATGCCTTCGCTTCGTTCCAGCAGCGCATGAAGGCGCAACTCGCCAACCTGGAAGCCAATCCCGACATCGCGTTCAGCGACTCCATCAACGTAGCCCTCTACGGCAACAATCCCCGTGCCCGTCGGCTGACCCTTGGCGAAGTGGACCAGATTGACTACCAGCGCGTCATCGACCTCTACAAGAACCGTTTCGAGGATGCTTCCGACTTCACCTTCTTCTTTGTGGGCAATATTGACCTGACCACCGCCACACCGCTCATCGAACAGTATCTGGGCGCACTGCCTTCCACAGGACGAAAGGAGAATTTCCGTGACAGGATGCAGTTGCGTAAGGGACAATACAGCAATGTGTTCCATCGCGACATGACAACCGCCAAAGCCAGTGAACTGCTGGTCAAGATCCACCGGATGGACTATACGTTGCGGAACGACCTGCTGCTCGACATCACGGCTCAGCTGCTCACGATGGAATACACCGAAACCGTCCGTGAAGAAGCCGGCGGCACCTATGGTGTCAGCGTTCAAGGCTCGTTCAACTGCTATCCTCAGCCGCAAGGCATCCTGCAAATCTATTTCGACACGAATCCCGAACGCCGGACAGAGATGGTGGGCCTCATCGAGAAGGGCATTCACGACTTCATCGAGAAGGGACCGAAATCCGAAAACCTGCAGCGCGTCAAGGAATACCTGCTGAAGAAATACGAAGAGAACCAGAAGGAAAACGGCTACTGGGGCAACTGTCTGTACGAATACTTCTGGACCGGACTGGATGCCGATACAGACTATGTGAAAACCCTCAACGCCCTGACCGGTGCCGACCTGCAGGCATTTGCCCGCAGCTACTTCCAAGAGAGCGACAGCATCGAGGTTGGCATGACTTCCGGTGAAACCAAGTAATCAAGTCCCGTCATGCTTTTCTTCGATTTACGCAGAAACCAACGCCTGGCAGCCCGGCGAAGTCCGATGTTCGACAAGAACCGCTTCGCCCGGCTGCTCATGGGCTTCATGGTCGCCTTTTGGGCGGCCTATCTCCTCTTCTTCGGTGTGATGATAGCCCTGGCTTTCCGGGAAGGCATCACCCACCTGGAACCGTATCACGTGCTCAACAAAGGACTGCTTATCTTCCTGGTCATCGATTTCCTTATCCGGCTGCTCATGAGCACGCCGGTACAGGACATCCGTCCCCTCCTGTTGTTGCCCGTGTCACGGAAACGGGTCATGAGCTGTCTGCTCATCGAATCGGCCTTAGACTCCTACAACCTCTTCTTCCTCTTTTTCTTCGTCCCCTTTGCCCTGCTCACCGTGACCCGATTCTATGGTCTGACGGGAGTCCTCAGCTATGCCGTCGGCATCTGGCTGCTGATGGTCTTCAACGGCTTCTGGAGCATGCTGATCCGTGTACTCAAGCGACAGCGGTTTGCCTGGATCTTTCTGCTCGTTCCCGTCTACGGCCTATTAGCCCTACTGGAGTTCCTACCCGACAAGGGATGGGTGACCACAGCCTCCATGTACTTGGGCGAAGGCTATATCCGTGGCAACGTGTGGGCCTTCCTCGGCACCCTGGCAGCCATCTTCCTCATGGGATGGGTCAACTACATCGTACAGATCCGTCTAATCCACTGTGAACTGTCGAGGACGGAAGACACGCAGGTCAAGCACCTTCGTCGCTACACCTTCCTCAACCGCTACGGACGGGTGGGCGAATACATGCAGCTGGAACTGAAGATGATTTTCCGCAACAAGTCGCCCCGCAGCCAGTTCTGGGGGTTCATTACCATCATGTGTATGTTTGCTGCCTTCCTGTGGTTCGACATCTATGGAGAGGGCAGCTACATGAACAACTTCGTCTGCCTCTACTGCTACTGCGTGCTGGGGCTGATTACCCTCAGCCAAATCATGGCTGTGGAAGGCAACTACATCGACGGCCTGATGGTACACAAGGAGAGCCTGTTCGACCTCATGCGGGCCAAGTACTACGTGCAGTGCCTCTTTCTGGTCATTCCCTTCCTGTTCAACCTCATCGCCGTCGGTCGGGGTACCCTCCCCCTGCTCATGCCGGTGGGCTACCTGTTCTTCACGATGGGCCCCGTCTTTGCCCTGATGATGCAACTGGCAGTCTACAACAACAAGACGGCTCCGCTCAACACCGGACTGATGGGACGTAAACAGGGTAACAGCATGTACCAGACCCTGCTGGTGGGCACCTGTTTCACCGTGCCTTTACTCATCAACAAACTACTGACCTTGTTCCTCCCGCCTACGTATGCCTACATCACCCTCGGTGTGTTGGGACTGGCTACCGTAGCCACTCATAAGTACTGGATACGGAACATCTACCACCGCTTCCTCCACCGGCGCTATGCCAACATGGAAGGATTCCGGACTACCCGATAAACTGTAACAAAAAAAAGAAAATTAACAGAACCATGGATATCACCCTTACACATCTCAAAAAATGCTACGGCGAAAAAGTGGCCGTAGACATTCCCGAATGCCACATCGGCACCGGGGAATTCATCGGATTGGTCGGCAACAACGGGGCCGGTAAAAGTACCCTGTTCCGTCTGATCCTCGACCTGCTCCACCCTGACCAAGGCACCGCCTGCATCGGCGGCATCAACGTGGCCACCAGCGAAGCGTGGAAGGAATCGACAGGGGCCTACCTCGACGAGAGTTTCCTCATCGATTACCTGACACCCGAAGAATACTTCTATTTTGTCGGCAAGATGTGCGGTTTAGACAAACCCACCATCGATCAGCGGCTGGCCTCCTACGAAGCATTCATGAACGGCGAAGTGATGGGACAGAACAAGTATATCCGCAATTTCTCGGCGGGCAACAAGCAGAAGGTGGGAATCCTCGCCGCCCTCCTGAGCCAGCCGAAGCTGATTGTTCTGGACGAACCGTTCAACTTCCTGGACCCGTCCACCCAATCGAGCCTCAAACAGTTGCTCTGCAGCTATCGGGAACAGACGGAAGCGACCATCCTCGTGTCGAGCCATAACTTGACGCACACGGTGGACATCAGTACCCGCATCCTGCTGATGGAACACGGACAGATTCTGCGTGATTTGCCGAACACGGACGGCAGTGCCAATGCTGAACTGGAGAGCTATTTCTTCAGTGGGGAAAGTCACCTGAAATAGTGTATTATGCCATGAGAACCCCTTCGAGACTGAACTACGTACTAACCGGAATACTCCTTATCCTGCTCTCTTCGTGCGCCACCAAGGCGCCCCGGTATGATTTCCGCAAACTGGCTCATGCCGCCATCGTGCTGGACATGGACATTGCGCCGGAAGACAACCACCGCCTGTATGTGGAATCCGCTTCATGGATAGGCGTACCTTACCGCAGCGGAGGAAAGGACCGGCGGGGAACGGACTGTTCGGGACTGGTCTGCCAGCTCTACCGCTCCGTCTTCCGCCAGTCCTTACAGCCCAATGCGGAAGCACAGCGCAAGTACAATTGTCAAAAAATCAGCAGGAAGCACCTGCAGGAAGGCGACTTGGTCTTCTTCCACAACGGACGCAACCGCCGCACTGCCTCGCATGTAGGCATCTATCTGAAGCAAGGGCGGTTCGTCCATGCCAGTACCACCCGGGGAGTCATCGTCAGTCGGCTCGACGAGCCCTATTACCGCCAGCACTGGCTGCAGGGAGGCCGGGTGAAATAGTTCCGGGAATGCCCACACCCGTCGCCTCCAACAAACCAATCACTGCTCCGTATTCTTTTTCAACCATTCCAACCTACGCAGGTCGGGCAGGTGCTTCACCCGGAAATGTTCGAAGGTCGCCTGGAAGCCCTTACCGTCCGGACTGGCAGCCATCAGTCCCACCTTCACCGGGATATTGTCCTGCAACCACGCGTTGCGCATCAGCCGGTATTCTTTGTCATCGAAAGAATAGAACACCTCAACCGCATCCAGTCGTCTGACGGCCTTAATCCAGATATACGGAACCGGCTTTTCCAACGCTATGACACTCCAGTCCGACGTATGATGTGTGACCACCGTACTCAGATTGTACTTGCCATCCACGTACTCAATCCCTGCCTTGATATAGTTCTCGTGATCGATGCGCAACATCAAACCTGCCTGGTCAAAACGAGCCTTGTAATCACCCGTTACCTTCACCTTCACTTCGAATTCGCCCCCATAGGTCGCGTAGCAGAACGGTGCGTCATCGACCGTGAATCCATAGTGCGAAATCCGCCAATAGTCACTTTGCGGAGTGACCGACATCGACAGAACCTGATTCTTGACCTCCCATTGTTCGGGTTCGTTAAACCATTGCATCTTTTCCAGCGACTGCGCACCGGCCGTATGTACGGCTACAGCAGCCAACATTCCCAACACTAGTTTCTTCATCATTGTTGATTTTGGATTAATCGTTATACCATCTATTTTATATCTTTGCAAAAGTAATTCTTTGCCGATGGACAGGCAATGATTATTAATGACCATTTTTGAGTATGAATATAGTAAACAAGCTGAACAAGGAACTCCTCCGGCAAGATTTTCCGGAAGGAGAAGCATGGGCAATGGAGCTGGAGCAATATAAAGAGATAGCCTACCATTATGCCTACATAGAAAACGTATTGTCCGTGCTGAGCGACATGCATACCAACCAGAGCTACCTCTTTTACGGAGGTTTTGCCAAGTCCTTCGGTATGATTCCCTCGCAGAAAGACCATCAAATCAATTCCATCTGGGAGGAGGACATCCTCCAGCGGATACATACCGAAGACTTGTCCGGCAAATTTATCCAGGAACTCCAGTTCTTCCACTTCTTGCGGAAGCTCCCCCCAAACAAGCGATCAGACTATTACCTGGCCAGCAAGCTACGCATGAAGGACCTCTCGGGCAATTATCTGACAGTATTACACCGGATGTTCTACATCTCCGAGCCCTCCGGCAACAGTATTCGCTTTGCCCTGTGCCTGTATGGACCTCTGACATCCCATCTTCCCTACAAAAGCGTTATTGTCAACTCCGTGACCGGGGAAATTCAGGAACTGAACCCACAACACAAAAATATCCTGTCGAACAGAGAGCTGCAAATACTTCAACTCATCCATCAAGGAAGATCGAGCAAGCAGATTGCAGATACCCTGTCCATCAGCATCCATACGGTCAGCCGACACCGGCAGGAAATCCTGAAGAAACTACAGGTCAGGAATTCAATGGAGGCATGCCGGATAGCCAAAGATATCGGTCTTCTCTGAGTAGAGCCGTACCGGGTTCCACGCATGCTAGCAGACCCTATCTTCCCTATCATTATGCCATTCTAAACGCAGTGCAGGAACAATGTTCGGCGACCCGAAGGGGCAAGCCAATCTGTAAAGCGTTAGTAGATGCATTCAGATTCTTCACTGCGTCCAGAATGACAATATAGTTTATTTCTTCTCGCCGAAATCCTGCTGTTGCTGTTCCACTTCTTTCAGCCGGAGATTGTTCGCATCGCGTTGCTGCTGCTCAATCTCCAGTTCGGCGGCCGATTTCAGCGTAGCGGTCAGTGCGTGACCCGTATCGGTCGGGAGGAGCTCAGCCTCAGCTGCCGCAAACACTTGCGGATGGGCAGCCGGGACACTTGTCAGTTCGATGGTGCCGCTGACCGGCATTTGCGAACCTTCGAACAATACACTGGCGGTGACCTTGATTATACCGGGCTTCAGCGTTGACTGCACCAGCACGGGAGCGGTTCCCCATTTCACTGGTGCCGGATTGGCCAAGACATCGGCCCCACCGAGGATGCGTCCTTCCCCTTCCACCCGAAACTTGACATAATCGTTGTTCAGGCGTTTAATGTTACCGTTCTTGTCGGCAATGGCAGCCACCACTACCACCGCATCTGAGCCGTCTGCCTGAAGGGACACCTGCTCATCATCCACCCACAGCAGAATCTTCTCCGGACGACGAGCCGGACATACCTTGTGGGTGGCCACCACCTTTCCATCAATCAGTCCTTCGGCCAGGAAGAAGACTTCGTCCTGCTTTTTCTCGTTCATCGACATATACTTATCGATCATGAAGTCGTACACCCCTTCGAAGGTAATGACGGGCGAAGGCATGCCCTCCTGCTGCACCGGCTTGCGGTAGGTAAACACCTTTCCCCCCTTATTATAGGTGAGGCGCACCTCGTCACAGTTCGAGTAGACCGTCACATCCTTGGGCGAGAAAGGTGTCATTTCGTGCGCAATGTACACCATCGGACCTGTCTGGAACAGGCGGTCTTCCTGCCGGGGCGAACGCTGCGACTGGAACATATAATAAGAATACTTGGGTTGGCGGAACACATCCATGATACCGCCATAGAAGGGGTCGGGATGATAGCCACGCTGATGGTCGAACGAATGCCACAGACAGCCGCCCACATGCTGGCGGGAGGTATGGAACAAGGCATCGTAGGAGGTATAGGGATACGACGGATGCGCATAATGCTGCGCCTGGATGAGCATGGCCTGCTCTCCCCAGTTGCGGGCGACACGGCTGGGCGAATTGTGCGAACTCCAGTCGTCCACGTTATCGCCCCATTCACGGGTAAAGTAGGTCAGGTTCGGATCAATCTTTTGGGCACTGAACGCTCCACCGCCACCATTCATCGGATGGGTGAACTGGATGGAATAGTACTCGTGGCCGCGGGCTGTAGCATCACAGCCGGAATAACAATACGGGAAAGGATATTCCTCGTTCACGATGGCCTGGGTCTTTTGCGCAAAGTCGGCAGGATACCAGGTCTCATTGAGGATAGGTTCCCACATCCACAGGCAGGGATGGTTACGGTCGCGGCGCACCAAATTGCGGATGTCGCTGTACACGCGCTGGGCAAAAATGGGATCGTCGTTCCAAAACTGCCAGCCCGGCGTATTGTCGAGCACGAACAGTCCCAGTTCATCACAAGCATCCATAAAGGCAGGATCCTGCGGACAATGGGCATTGCGGATGACTTTCAGTCCGGCATCCCGCAACTTCTTCGCATCACGCCAGTGGAGGCTGTTCGGTACGGCATTGCCCACCACGGCAAAGTCCTGGTGACGATTCGCACCGATGAGCGGCGACTCGTAGGGCTTTCCGTTGAGCCAGAAGCCGTCCTGTCCCTTGAACTCGACACTGCGCACGCCGATGCGGCGGCGATAACCGTCCACTACCCTACCCTCCTTGTCGCGGAGACGGACCATCAGCTGATAGAGCTGGGGCTGCTCGGGCGACCACAGGCACGGCGATTTCAGCACAACCTGTTCGTCGACGGTAACGGCCCGTCCGGCCTTGGCTGAGAACGTACGGTTGATGAGGGCGGCCTGCGAACCGTCGGGACGGAGAAGCTCAAACTCGGCCACGCCGGAGAAGGCCCGCTGACGCTCGTTACGTACATGAAGCCGCAAGTTGACCTGGGCAGATTCGCTGCTTACCCGGTCGTACGAAACGAACAGGCCGCCTCCTGCCACCACCTGTTCAAAATTCGGGTCAGTGATGTGCAGTCGGTCGTGCGCTACGAGCCAGCAGTCGCGATAGATACCGCCGAAATACGTATAGTCCAGCACATCCTGTGCTTTTCCAGGAGGATAATACGGGTCATCACTATTGTCGGCCCAGACCGAAATGATGTTCTCTGCCGTCCAGTCCACGGCATCGGTCAGGTCGACCACAACGGGCAGGTAACCGCCGAAATGTTCCGTCAGCAGCTGTCCGTTGACATAGACCTTGCTCTTGCCCATGATGGCTTCGAAATGCAGGAACAGCTTCTTGCCCTGCAGACGGGCATCGGGAGTGAAGTGCTTGCGGTACCACACTTCGCCCTGATAATTCACACAGCCGCTTGCCTCGGTCGGGACATAGTCAATCCCGTGAGGCAACGACACTACTGCCCATTGCGAGTCGTCAAACCCGCGGGCTTCGGCTCCGGCTGCGGCTCCCTTGTGGAAGCGCCAGGCCGGATTCATCGAGAATACTTCTCGCCCGGATTCAGGTAGCTGGAAGAAGCCAGCCGTGGAGAATTCGGGATGATGGGCCGCTGCTACTGCCAGACAGCACAACAGCAGCCAACATGTCAACATTGATTTTTTCATATTCGTTGTTATTTTAATCAGAATTATTCTGTTAGGTGATACATTGACGCTCCCTATTCATGTAGGGGGCTGAGAACGCTTATTCAGACGGACGGCGATAGACCAGTCCCTTCACTTCCGACACATGGCCGTTCGCATCGATGGAAACAGGCAGGAAGGTCACCTGCCAGACTTCGCCAGGGAATACCCTGGGACAATAGAGCCGTATGCGATTCCAGCCTTTGTGCAACGGCAGATAGGCCGGCTGACGCAACCAGCAGAACTGCTCTGAGGTGTAAGGCACTTCCTCGGGAGCCTGATGCCAGGTGTGCTGGTGGAAGCGATACCTGCCCGGCTCCTTCCACGGGTCACGCGGGAAAATCTCCGTATCGTTGACAAACAGACGACCTTGGGCCTCCCATTGTCCCTGATAACCGATTCCATCGGACATCTTCGAAGCACGGCCGGGAGAATCAAATCCCAACCAAGCCGTCAGGGTCGTATCCTGTTCCACGTAGATGTCAGTCTGCATCCACGCATCCATGGTCGGTTGCACTTTTACCCCGTGGCGGGAACAGAAGGCCAACATATCGACCACCCCTCCCCGGGCCGGCTGCCAGTCCATTTTCTCCACCGATGTGCCTCGCCGGCGAGGCAGTGTCACCAGCCACGGAATCGACGCATTGGCCACCCAGCGCATGTCCCAGTCGTAAAGGAAGTGGTCGCGATGATAGGACAGGCGTTGCTCGAAATCGAGCAACGAACGGTAGATTTCCGTGTCTTCTGTAGGCACGAGGTCCTCCTCCCTGATCGACAGGACCTTTCCGCCGCACCAGTAGCGTTCGGAGAATGCCAGCAGGTCATTGGGCATCCCGTTCTGTGGGAAGGTGAGCGACTTGTCAGCCACCCGCACGTCATTCCACAGACACAGAATCCCACCTAAAGCCTGATTGGTGGCAGCGGGTACCCCACAGGGGGTATGCAGGAAATACTTGGTAGCGTTCAGAATCGGACTGCCTATATTCAGATAGCCCTGATAGGAATCAATGTAGCGGCGGGGATATGTTTCCCCCTGTTCCAGCTTTTCTCCGATACTGGCAAACCAGATTTGCCCGATGGTTTCGTCCGAAGGTTCCAATCCCGGATCCCAAGCTATGGGAATACGGCCATGGGCCCGCACCAGGTCCTCACAGAACTTCATGAAGGCTTTCGGGTTACGTACATGCACTTCGTCCGAACCGATGTGGAAATAGGGACAGTCGGTCGCAGGAATCTCGCGGAAGAATTCTTCCAGACACACTTTCAACACCTTCATGCCTTCTTCTGAGGCCATGGAGAAACCGAATGTCGTATCGAAGAACTTGCTGTGTCCGGGCATGTCAATCTCCGGAATGATGGTCACTCCCCGCTCCTTGGCATACGCGATGACCTGACGGATTTCATCATACGTATAGAACTGGCCTTCATCACGTCCCTTGCGCTGAAACTGGGGATCGTTCAGTTGCGGATAGGCCTTACACTCGATTCGCCAGGCCGGATTGTCCGAGAGATGCCAGTGGAAGACATTCAGCTTATAGAACGAGAACAGGTCAATCTCTTTCAGCAGCATGTCCACCGGACGGAAGTTACGACCTGTATCGTGCATGAATCCCCGAAGGGGAAAAGCCGGATAGTCCTTGATGCTTACTTGCGGCAGTCGTCCGTCTGCATCTTCCAATTGCCGGAGCGTCTGGCGTGCCCATACCAACCCCTGATCGGTCTTGGCACGCACCACTGCCGTCGTTCCCTTGATATCAATCGTATAGCCTTCGTCGGGCAATTTCAGCCGAGGATTGACTTTCGCATCCATGTTCTGTAGGGTCACTTTCCCGTCCGCCCGGACGGTCATTTCCTTGGGTTGTGGGATGAGATGCTGGGCTGCCATCTCACTGATCAGGCAACTGCCTGCTATCCACAGCAGTTGCCGAAGTTTGTTCAATGTATTTTTCATGGTCGGGTGTTTTTGCTTCGCAAATTTAAAATTTAAAATTTAAAATTGCTACCTTACTTATCAGACTGAACGAAGGGAAGAAGCGGGATGAATTTAAAATTTAAAATTTAAAATTGCTACCTTACTTGTCAACGTAGTGAAGGATCTGTTAACATAAAGTGAATGTATTCAGAGATTCTTCGCTTCGCTACCAATGACGAAACTGTAGGGGCAAACCTATGTGTCTGCCCGGAAACATCTACTTCGGTATTCCGGGCGGACACATAGGTCCGCCCCTACAGCGTCATCGTCAATTTTAAATTTTAAATTTTAAATTCAAAATCACCATCCTTCGTTCGGAGTGCAAAGCGGGTTCGTCTCCAGCTCCTTCGAAGGAATCGGATAGTAATAGTAGCGGTTCGTGGTGCCCGTCTTGCCTGTCATGAGCTGCTTGTAGCGAGCCTCGTTGCAGGTCTGGATGCGCTGTTCGAGCAAGCCCCAGCGACGCAGGTCGTAGAAGCGTTCGCCGTCCACGAAGAACTCGATGGCCCGCTGGTGTTCCAGGTCGTCGAAAATGGCCTGCTGCGTCATGGCACCGCTGTAATCGTTGAGGTTCGCACGGCGACGGATCATGTTGATGTAGTCCACCGCCTTCTGCAGGTTCTGCTGCGAAGTGCTGCGCAGGTACGACTCTGCCAACAGCAGGATTACTTCATCATAGCGGACAGCCCGCTCATTAATACATGACATGGGAGGCTCCACCTCCGATGAAGCCGTATTCCAGTTTTGGTACTTTAACAGCCAGTACGTTCCCCACTTGTCTTCATTGAAAATTTCGCGGAACGGCTTCAGGTAGTACATGCAACCTTCATAGTCCCATGCCACAGAAGCCCGGGCGCGATAATCGAAGTTGCCGTCCTTGTCCTTTTCCTTCCAGAAAATCTCCATCATCTGCTGGGTGGGGTTGGCCTCATACCAGCCACCGGCTTCGGCAGCGGCATATTCCTTCGGACGGGTATTGGTCTGAGTAGAATTAATGTTCTCACCATTGCCCCAGATATCAGTACCGCCCACCGGCTCCATTAGCAGTTCGAAGATACTCTCTGCATTGTTCTCGTGCGCCTCGTCGAAATTCCACGCAAAATCCTCCACTAACTTGTAGGTGTAAGGCGAGCGTGTCAGGGGTTCCAAGGTGGAGATGGCTTTTTCGAACGCTTCCTCATAGACATAAATCTTGCCCAGCACCGCCAGGGCAGCCCCCTTCGTCGGCTTGCCGACGACCTCGTTCTTAACGGGCAGCAGCGAGGCCGCCGTAGTCAGGTCGCTCTCAGCCTGCGCCCAGATTTCGGCCTGCGACGACTTGGCCAGCGGGAAGGTGGAAGGCGACTGCGAAGCCGTCAGACGCAACGGGGCATCCTTGAACTCCTTACCCAGCTGGAACAGGTAGAAGCCACGGATGAAGAGACATTCGCCCTTCACCTTGTCGATGAAATCCTGCGAGAAATTCCCGTCCGCCTCTTCCAGCTTCTGCAGGATGGAATTAGTGCGGTAGAGTGCGTTGTAGAACTGGTAGAACATTCCCTGTGTCAGGGAGTTACCATTGGTATTGGTAAAATAGCATGCTTGGAACACATCGCTGATGTCGTTACGGAACTCCACCTCGTCGGCACGGGCGATACGCATCATCACGCCGCGGGTGCCGTAGTAGCCGCCGTTCAGCGCGTTCTTCAGCGGCGTATAGCAGGAGGTCAGTGCCAGTTCAAAGTCAGCTTCGTTCTTCCAGAACGTATCTTCGGTGGCCTGGTTCGGATTCACCTGGTCCAGCTGGCTGTCGCAGGAAGTACACAGGCTGGCCGCCGAAACTATACATGAAGTCAAATATACATAGATTCGTTTCATAATGGTCTTTCATTTAAAATGTAACATTCAAGCCTAACATAAAGGTGCGGTTGGACGGATAGATGAATTCGTCGAAGCCGCGCGAATAGACGTTGGACGAGTTCACGTCGGGCGAGTAGCCGCTGTAGTTAGTGATGGTGAAGAGGTTGTCCACATTCACGTACACACGTGCCTTCTGCACCAGTCCGCCGAACCATGCCTTCGGGAAGGTATAGCCCACCTGCAAGCTGCGCATGCGGAAGTAAGAGCCGCTCTCCAGACAACGGTCGGACTCGGAGCGCGAGTTGCGGTTCGGGTCGGTCCAGATCAGGCGCGGATGGGAAGCGTTCTGGTTCTGCGGGGTCCAGTAGTCCAGGCAGGAAGCCAGGTAGTTGGTACCGCGGGTCACGTCTTCCAGCTCCAGGCGGGTGGCATTGTAGATCTTGTTGCCGATGACACCCTGGAACCCTACCGACAGGTCGAAGTTCTTGTAGGTGATGTTGCCGTTGACTGCATACGTGAACTTCGGGAACGGGCTGCCGCAGTAGACACGGTCGCCATCGTTGATGGTTCCGTCGCCGTTGGCATCCTTGAAGCGGATGTCGCCCGGCTCGGCACTCGGCTGGATCAGTACGCCGTCCTTCTGGTAAGCCTGTACCTCGGCCTCGCTGTTAAAGTAGCCGTCGGTCTCGATCAGCCAGAAGCCGCCGATGGGATAGCCGGCCAGGGTCTTGGTGGTGTACGTTCCTCCATGGATGGTGCCGCCGGTGATGGCCTGCGACTCGGAACCCATCTCCACGACCTTGTTCTTGTTGTAGGTACCGATGACGTTCACCCCGTACGAGAGGTCGCTGCTGATGCGGTCGTTCCAGCCGATGTTGAACTCGACACCTGTATTGCGGATCTTACCGGCATTGCGCACGGGGTCGTTCGAACCGCCCGACGAAATGGGGATGGGCACGTTCAGCAGGATGTCCTTCGTGTTCTTCACGTACCAGTCGGCCGTCAATGACAGGCGGTTGTTCAGGGCCATGAAGTCGATACCGATGTTCGTCATCGCCGTTTCCTCCCACTTGATGTCCGGGTTGGCGAAGACCTTCGGGAAGGCTCCCTGGATCAGCCCCGACTTGCCGTCGGGATAGTTGATACCGGTGGTTACGACCGACACGAACTGGTAGTCGGCGATTTCCTGGTTACCCAGCACGCCGTAGCCGCCACGGAGCTTCAGCTGGTCGAGCCACTGCACCTTATCTTTGACGAACGACTCTTCGGCAATGTTCCAGCCCACGGACACGGAGGGGAAGTTACCGTAGCGATTGGCTTTGGCGAACTTCGACGATCCGTCCCGACGGATGGTGGCCGTCAGCAGGTAGCGGTTCTTGTAGGAGTAGAAGATACGGCCCAGGATGGAGGTCAACACACTGCGGTTGCTGTAACCGCTGGAAGTGATGCCCTGTGCGGCGGCATTGATTTCCTTAATGCCCTCGGGCATGCCCTGACCAGAGCCCTGAAGGTAGCGGTAGCGGGTGTCCTGGTAGCTGTAACCGGCCAATGCCGACACCTTGTGGTCGCCGAAGGTGCGGTCGAAGGTCAGCAAGTGCTCCACCAGGATGTTGCGGGTGCGGGTCTGCTGCTCCTGCACATCGGTCTTCGTGTTCGTCGACAGTCCGAAATCGTACAATCCCTTATACGCATTGTAACGGTAGAACTGGAAGTCGGGCGTGAAGTTCAGCTTGTACTTCAACCCCTTGATGGGTTCTACCGAGGCATAGAGGTTGGCATAGATCTTCACGTTCTCGCTGCGGCGTTCCATCAGGTTGTCGTCGGTCATGGCCAGCGGGTTGTTCAGGTTCACTACGTCACCATAGAGGCCGCCGTAGCCGCCCGTGCGGTCCGGATCGTACTGGGCCAGGGTCGGGATGGCCTGGATGGTGTGGCCCACCATGCCGCCGCGCACCTCGGAGAGCAACGGCTTGTTCTGGTCGTACGACAATACCACATTCGTACCTGCCTGGAAAATGCCCCGCTTGAAGTCCTGCTTGCTCTGCAGGGTGTAGCGCTGGTAGTTCGTGCCCTTCATCGTACCGTCTTGGTTGGTGTAGCCCACGCTGTTATAATAGGTGCTGTACTTGCCGCCGCCCTTCACGGAGAGGTTGTAGTTCTGCATCAGCGCCGGACCGAACATGATGTCCTGCCAGTCGTTGTCGGGTTTCGAACCGAGATCCTGCGCCATGTCGAGTGCCTGCATGCCAGCCGCCTTGCGGGAGGCCGTCGTCACTTCCGCCCAGCCTTTGGCATCGAGCAGGTCGAGGTATTTCGTCGGGGCACTGATACCGATGTTGGCCGAGAGGTCGATGGTGGGATGGCCCTCCGTGTTCGAGCCTTCCTTCGTCGTGACGATGACCACGCCGTTGGCTGCACGCGAACCGTAGATGGCGGCTGAGGAGGCATCCTTCAGCACGTCGATGCTGGCGATGTCGTTGGGGTTGATATGGTCGATGCCGTCCATGTACATGCCGTCGACGATGTAGAGAGGTGCAGAATTGTTGAGCGTACCAATACCGCGCACCATAATGCGCGTGCCGCCACCCGGGGTACCGCCTTGGGAGACGATATCTACACCGGCTATCTTGCCTTGCAGGGCCTGACCTATGGTAGCATTGCTCTGCGTGTTCAGCTTCTCGGTGTTGACATTGGCCACCGAACCGGTCAGGTCGGCCTTCTTCTGTGTGCCGTAACCGATGACCACCACTTCATCCAGGGCTTTCGTATCATCCTTCAACGTGATGTGCAGCGAGGTCTGCTTGCCCGGAATTACCTCCTGGGTCAGGTAACCGATGTAGGACACCTCGATGACCGACTTGGCGTCGGCCTCCAGCGAGAAGTTACCGTCAATGTCGGTAATGGTACCGACCGTTGTCCCCTTCACGCGGACATTGGCACCGATAACAGGTTCTCCATTGGTATCCATAACGACACCCTTGATTGTCTTGGTTTGCTGGAGTACTTCTCTTCCGTCCTTGGCCGACAAAATAATATGTGTTCCTTCCAGTTCATACTGAATACCCGTCCCTTTCAATGCCCGGTCGAGCACCTTGGACACGGCTTCGTTGCTCGCCGATACAGAAGTCGGGAAATGTGTATTCACTTCATTGTTGTAAATAAACAGGTAATCGGTCTGCGATTCTATTTCGCTCAAGACCGTACTCAACTGAGCATTGCTGACATGAATGTTTACTCGAGCACTCTGCGAATACACACTACCCGCATGAGCGTACAATGCTCCAGCCATTAAAAGAGCTGTAGAAAGTCTCATACATCTAAATAATTGTTTAAAATGAGGACTTTTCTTGCCGAAGTCCTCTCCAATACTGTTATTCTTCATATTTTTAAGGCGATTTTTATGGAACTTCAAAAGTTTAAAATCATTCGGGAGGCTAGCCGACGAGATGCGCCAACATGAATCGGCTGCTTCCTGTTTTTCATGCTGTTGTGTTTTTCCGTACTATTTCTTTTTCATAGGCAATTCATTTTTATTAGGTTAATAAATATCTATGGTTTCTTTCTCGTCGTCTTTCTTGAACCGGAAACGAATGTCTCGCTGCAAGACACGTAAGGCATAGTCCACCCCATCGTTCATCCGGAACTTACCGGTGTAGGTATGCTTCATCACTTCTTGATTATGGATGTGGATGCGGATGCCAAATGACTTCTGGAACTGCAGCATGATGTGGAAGAAGGACTCGTTGCGGAAACAGATGAGTCCGTCGCGCCAACGATAGTCCTCCAGATGGTCCAACGCTACCACTTTCAGCTGCCCGTTCTCCCAATAGACTTTCTGGAGCGGAGACAGACATACCCTGTCTTTCGGATGCGAAAGCCGATAGACTTGAATTCCTCCTTCCATCAATGCCGCCTCAAAATGCTGATGACCTGGATAGTCCTCTACATTGAGTTGTGTCCCTGTAGCCTCAATGCCGAACGTGGAGGTACGCACAACAAACGGTAGCTGTTCGTTCTTCGCCACATTGAAAAAGGCCTCGCCCCTCAGTGACACTTCACGCTGTCGTTGGTTAAAAGAGGTGGAATAGCTCATCTCAGACCTGGCGTTCAGCCAAACACCAGTTCCGTCAGGTAAAGTGACAAACGTACGTTGTCCGGCCGGCACACGAATGGTCGTCTGCATGTCCGGTTCCTGGTCGGCCATCATCAAGTAGGCATGATGAGACCCCATTCCAAGGAGCAGGAGGGCAGCGACCTTCAGCCATTTCCACCCCCTCCAATAGCTGTGGTGGAACAACTGATGCGGTTCTTCTTTCGGATCCGTATCCGAATGCATCAGCAAGGCATCGAACAGACGACGCTCGCGGAGAAAGGCTTCGCGATTTTCCGCCGAAGCCTCTATCCATCGTTTTACCTCCTTTCCCTCCTCGGGAGTGGCGATTCCATCGAAGTAGCGGTATAACTGGTTTTGATTCATAACTGATGCTTTATAGGGTTTCTATGTATAAAGCACTTCAGCGACCGACATTCCTAGTAAAAAAACAAAAAAAGTGGATAATAATCTTTCAGTTCCTTTCGGAAGAGCTTTAAGGCCTTCTGGATATGAAAATCTACACCCTTGACACTCAAGCCAGTAGAGTCAGCAATTTCTTTATAAGACTTTCCTTCGACACGATGCATCCGGAAAACCATACGTGTTTTTTCAGGTAGCTTACGGAAAGTGGCATTCACCAGTTCCTTGATTTCCTCTGAAAATAATTCATGTGGGTCACAGGCTTCGAGCGTGGCCAGACGTGTATTCAAATCCCATTCATAGTATTCTTGCACGGCCTGGGAGTAATCCTTACGTATTTCCTGAGAGCGCAAATAATTCAAGCATTTGCTGCGAATCACGGACAAGACATAAGCCGGCACATTCGATTCTTCTGCCAGGATGGCCTTGTTTTCCCAATAGTATATCAAAGCGTCCGTAACTATGTCTTCCGCTTCCGGCAAATCCCGGATATAGGAATTGGCGAAACGAACAAAGCGTTGCTGGAAGTTACGATACAGCCAATTAAAAGTAGTACTCTCATTTTGAAGGTAATTCTCTTGCATAAGCCATTCTTTTATTCATTATTGCCCGGTTTGTGTGTAAAAACGGCAGGCAAAGATAACTACAAGTTATCATATTACCAAAAAAACAGCAATAATTCGCAAACAGTTCATCCTTCTACTTTCGACTTTCTTTGGCTGCCGACAAAAAGTCCTTCACTTGAGGATGTCGGCGAAACGAATCGGGAGCACCATTAATAATCTCCTCCATGACAGGAGTCAGCATCGGATAAGGCAAGCCGTTGCAGAACATCAAGAAAACACTGGGCCCCAGCACATTCGTATAGTTAGCCTGAATGAACGACTTGGCCAGTTGGTCGACTTCGTTCCCCAGCTGCCGACGGCGCTTTTCCACCTCGGCACGGATTTCTGCCGCCGAACAACCATCCATAATCATGCGGCTCTCCAGGCGCTCAATCTCGTAGGCCTTGTCATCCAACTCGTTTTTTTTCAGCATGAATTCATTGAACCGGTCATTCAACGGCGTTCCTTTTACCGTCATGCATGCATTGTCTATATTCAGACGGATAGATCCCTTCTCCAATACCAGCGGCAACACATAGTCCTCGCCCACGAACAAGGAGACGAAAACCGTCGAGTCGACTTCACCCTCCATCGTGAAAGCGCCATGCACCACCTCGGCCGAATCAATGCTGACCCACTCGCCGTCCTGAGGCACCCGGATATACAACATCCTACCGTCAAGACGGGACACCGACGAGGTGCCTTCGATGCTATACTTGCTCGTACAAGAGGCACATCCTACAGCGAGGAGAAGGAAGAACCAAAACTTTTTCATGCGAGTCATTCCAATAGTCAATTTATAGTGACGCAAAGGTACTACCTTTCTGTCTTTTGTGGAAAAATATTTTCATTATTTAACCACTTCCTGCATCAGAATACATTCCAGTCGGGCTGTAGAGATTCCCACAAGTGGAAATCCTGTCAAAAGAGTTCACAGACCTGCGCCTGACTTACCCGAATCAGATCGGAAGGAGCCAGCCTGACCTGCAGGCCACGCACACCGGCACTGACATAAATGCAGGAGAAGTCCAGACAGGTGGCGTGGATGAAAGTCGGAAAATGTTTCTTCATCCCGATAGGCGAACAGCCACCACGGATATACCCCGTTAGCGGCAGCAACTCCTTCATAGGGATTAGATCACACTTCTTGTTGCCCGACACCTTGGCGGCCTTTTTCAAGTCGATTTCGTGCTCACCCGGCACCACACAGACAAAATACCCCGATTTCTCTCCATGAAGCACGAGGGTCTTGAACACTTGTTCGATGTTCTCGCCCAGTGTAGCTGCCACATGCTTACAGCTCAAGTCGTTTTCGTCCACCTCGTAGGGGACGAGTTCGTAAGGCACCTTGTCCCTGTCGAGCAAGCGTGCCGCATTGGTTTTTGCAATTTTTTCTTTCATCGTTCTGCTGTTGATAGGTAGTACTCATTTCTGCCCGGCCTGCCGTTCCAACTCTTCGGAGATGAAACGTGGAGTATAGCCTCCCTTCACCTTCGCCACCTCCTCGGGCGTTCCGCAAGCTAACAGTTGTCCGCCTCCTTTTCCGCCTTCGGGTCCCATGTCGATGATGTAGTCTGCCATCTTCACGACATCGAGGTTGTGCTCTATGACCACCACGGTATTGCCCTTGTCCACCAGGCGGTTCAACACCGTGAGAAGCACGCGGATGTCCTCGAAATGCAGACCGGTGGTCGGCTCGTCAAGGATATAAAGGGTCTTGCCTGTATCACGCTTGGCCAGTTCGGTAGCCAATTTCACGCGCTGGCTTTCGCCTCCGGAAAGGGTTGTAGACGGCTGTCCCAACTTGATGTAGCCCAGCCCCACCTCCTGGAGCACCTGGATCTTGTGAAGAATCTGCGGAACATTTTCAAAGAACTCCACGGCCCGGTTGATGGTCATGTCGAGCACATCGGCAATGGACTTGCCCTTGAACCTGACTTCGAGCGTTTCCCGATTATAGCGCTTGCCGTGGCAGACTTCGCAAGGAACCAGCACATCGGGCAGAAAATTCATTTCGATACTTTTGTAGCCGTTACCCCCACAAGCCTCGCAGCGACCACCACTCACATTGAAAGAGAAACGTCCGGGACGATAGCCACGAAGCTTGGCTTCGGGTAGGCCGACAAAAAGGTTGCGAATGTCGGAAAAGACACCTGTATAAGTGGCCGGATTCGAGCGTGGAGTCCGCCCCAACGGCGATTGGTCGACATTCACCACCTTATCAATATACTCAATACCTTCGATGGAATCGTAGGGTAAAGGATCCTGGAGCGAACGGTAGAAATGCTGAGACAGGATAGGCTGCAGCGTATCATTGACCAAAGTGGACTTACCGCTACCCGACACGCCGGTGACACAAATCAGCCTGCCCAGTGGAAATTCCACATCTACTCCTTTCAGGTTATTGCCGCGTGCCCCACGCAGCCAGATGGAATGGCCGTTGCCTTCCCTCCGCCGGGGCGGCACAGCTATCGACATTTCCCCATTCAGGTACTGCGAAGTCAGTGTATGTGTACGAAGCATGTCCTGCGGTGTTCCCTGGAACACCACCTCGCCCCCCAATCGTCCGACCTTGGGACCCATGTCGACCACATAGTCGGCTGCCAGCATCATGTCCTTGTCATGCTCTACCACAATGACCGTGTTGCCCAGGTCACGCAACTCCTTCAAGGAATGAATCAAACGCAAGTTATCACGCTGGTGCAGTCCGATACTTGGCTCATCGAGAATGTAGAGAACGTTGACCAACTGCGAGCCGATTTGCGTGGCCAGCCGGATGCGCTGGCTCTCCCCGCCCGAGAGACTGACCGACGAACGATTCAGCGAAAGATAGTCGAGCCCCACATCCAAAAGAAACTTCAAGCGCGTACGGATTTCCTTCAGGATTTCCTCCGCTATCCGCTGCTGCTTGTCATCGAGATATTCCGCCACGTGTAGCATCCATTCATACAGTTCGCTGATGTCCATGACCGACAGTTCGTAGATATTCTTGTCATGAAGACGGAAATGCAAGGCTTCACGGTTGAGACGTGCCCCGTGACATTCGGGACATACAGCGGTGCGGGCAAACTGATCGGCCCATTTTTGGGCAGTGGCCGATGCTTCCTTATCCTGAATCAGCTGGATGTATTTCACAATACCCTCGTAGGTCACGAAATAATCAGATGACGAATGCATCAGCGAGCTCTTGATCTTCAGCCGTTCGTTGCTGCCATACAGCAGGTCGTTGACGGCCTCCTCCGGCAGTTCCTCCACAGGTGTCTTCAACGTCGCCTCGTACTTTTCAAGCAAGGCTTCCAGTTGCCAGAAAATCATCGAATTCTTGTATTTTCCCAAGGGAGCCACAGCCCCTTCATACACTGAAAGAGAACGGTCGGGAATCACCTTGTCTACATCAATCAGATTGACGAAGCCCAGGCCCTTACAGCGTGGGCAGGCCCCTTGTGGGGAATTGAACGAAAAATTGTGAGGAGCCGGTTCGCGATAGGACAGCCCGGTGACAGGACACATCAACCGCTTGCTGTAATGGCGTACGCCGCCTTGCTGAGCATCCAAAATCATGAGCAATCCGTCACCCTGGGCCATTGCCGTAGCGATACTCTTGCGTAGGCGTTCATCGTCCTTCTGGGCCACGACCATCTTGTCCACCACCACTTCAATATCGTGGTTCTTATAGCGGTCCAGTTTCATGCCATGCGTCACCTCTTGAATTTCTCCGTCGACGCGCACGTAGAGGTAGCCTTTGCGGCGCACCTGCTCAAAAAGTTCACGATAATGCCCCTTGCGTGACCGCACCAACGGGGCAAGAATATAAATACGCTTGCCCAAATACTCCTGGCGGATAAGGTCGAAAATCCGTTCCTCCGTATACTTCACCATTTTCTCTCCCGACAGGTAGGAATAAGCAGTACCGGCCCTGGCAAAGAGCAGGCGCAGGTAGTCATAGATTTCAGTGGTGGTTCCCACCGTTGAACGGGGGTTCTTGTTGGTTGTCTTCTGTTCGATGGAAATGACAGGACTCAATCCCGTAATCTTGTCTACATCGGGGCGTTCCATTCCTCCTAGGAAATTGCGGGCATACGCCGAAAAGGTTTCGATATAGCGCCGCTGTCCTTCCGCGAAGAGTGTGTCGAACGCCAAGGAAGACTTTCCGCTACCACTCAGTCCTGTGATGACCGTCAGACTGTCACGCGGAATCTCCACATCAATGTCTTTCAGGTTGTGGACCCTGGCTCCATACACATTTATCAGTTCTTTTCCTTCTGCCATATTGAAAAAGGGTTAATGGGGAATGTCTATATACACAGCGGCACGGGAATACGGAGTCTCTATCAGGAAAACCCCGTATCCCAGTGCCTGCGGATAAAGTCTATCAATACACTTCAATCTTGGCGGCCAGCGACTTACACTTGTCGCGCAAGGCTTCAAGGTTGCCGCCCACCTGGTCGTAGCAAACCACAACGCCCATGCGGCGGTTCAGTTTCGTATAGGGTTTGCCGAAGAGACGAAGATACGTATTAGGCTGCGAGCAGACCAACTCTTCGCCTCGGTATTGCGGACGTTCCTTGCTGGCAATGGGCGACAGAATCACTGCGCTGGCACCGATGTGTTCCTGCTGGATGCCTGGGATGGGAAGTCCCAAAACGGCATACAGATGCAGTTCGAACTCATTGAGGTTCTGTGTATTGGCCAGTGTCACCATTCCTGTGTCGTGTGGACGAGGAGAGAGTTCGGAGAAGTAGACACCGTTGTCATGGCTCAAGAAGAATTCCACGCCCCAGATACCGTACCCGGTCAGTGCCGCCGTTACCTTGGCTGCCATGCGTTGGGCCTCTTCCAGGTGTTCGGGAGCGATGCGTGCCGGCTGGAAGCTTTCACGGTAGTCACCGCCCTTCTGTACATGACCAATCGGCGGGCAGAACAAAGTAGGTCCGTTTTTCTGTGTCACCGTGAGCAGCGTGATTTCGCTGTCAAAGTGAATGAATTCCTCGACAATCAGCTCCTTGATGTCGCCCCGGCTACCACTGCATCCATATGCCCACGAATACTCCAGGTCTTCGGGACCTTTGGCCACCGACTGGCCCTTACCAGACGATGACATCAACGGCTTAATGACACAGGGATAGCCGATCTTTTCAGCAGCCTCTTTCAGTTCATCGAAAGTCTTGGCGTAATAATACTTGGCAGTCTTGAGTCCCAGCTCCTTGGCAGCCAAATCACGGATGGCCTTACGGTTCATCGTATAGTTCACGGCACGCGCACTAGGCACTACCTGAATACCTTCCTGTTCGAAGCGATAGAGTTCCTCGGTGCGGATAGCTTCAATTTCGGGCACGATAATGTCTGGGCGATGCTTCTCGATGACACGGTCGAGTGCTTCAGCATCGAGCATACTGAACACCTCACACTCATCGGCCACCTGCATGGCAGGAGCCCCTTCGTATGCATCGCAAGCAATGACATACTGTCCCAGGCGCTTGGCGGCAATCACAAACTCCTTGCCCAACTCGCCGGAACCCAATAAAAGAATCTTTTTTGTCATAAGCGGTAAAAAAAAGTTTTTATGCGTCGATGCAAAGATAATACTATATTACGAATGGAAGTCTAAAAAATCCCATAAAAGCGAACGGGAAACTAAAAATTCCCATAAAACCTACTGTCGTTCGGAAAATACGACTCACCCACAAACGGTACCTGCAAGAGCAATACCAGCCCGATGGCAATGGCCACCATCCAGAGCAAGATGAGTCCGACCTTCACACCGGTGGACATGGGGCGCCACATTTTCAAGCTTTGGAACACCAGCTGCAAGAGGCCCACAATGGGAAGACCAACAGCCAACAGTCCACACAGAGCCAGGATGATGGCGAGCAGAGGTTGCGTACCGATACTGTTCCAGTCGATAAACGGGAAGGCATGATAGAACACGACAGGCAGGCTGGCAGTCAACCCGACACCCATCAGCAACAAGGCAAAGAAAACAAACAGTACTGCCACCAGAACAGGCGTACAGCAGATGGCAATGAGCACGAGGGCCAGCTTGATGATAAACCCAGCCATCTGCACAATCACGTTGCCCACCCGAGCCAAAAAGGAACGGGTTTCACCAGAGTGGACATACTCGTTCACCCGCTCGAAGCCGTCGGTCACGGTCTTGCCGATGTTTTCCATGTTCACCGGCTTTCCTTGCATCTGCAGCTTCTCGGTAGCTGTCTTGGCCGCAGGAATCACCATCCAGCAGACCAGATAAGCCACAATCAGTCCCTGCACAAAGAACCCCAACAGCAGCAGGGCCAACCGTACATAGACAACCTCCCACCCCATATAGGCGGCGATACCCGAAGCGACGCCGCCCAGCACCCGGTCGTCTTCGTTGCGGAACAGACGGCGGCGCGGGCCTTCCCCCTGGGCAGCTGCGGCATACGTGCTTTCCGTAGTGGCGGCTTCTTCGTCTCCCAGTTCTTCCGGTTTTCCCATGCGGGCGATGACCGTTTCCGCCTCATGAATGGTAATGACCTTCAGGCCCTGCCGCAAGTATTCGTCGAACAGTTCGGCAATGCGGGCCTCCATGTCACGGACAATCTCTTCCGCACCCTCGCGCTGACGGAAGTGATAGTGCAAGTTCTTCAAATAGTTATCGAGTAATACATAGGCATCCTCATCGATGTGATATACAGTGCCTCCCAAATTGACAGTCAATGTCTTTTTCATAATGGTCTATTGGATTAAAAGTTTGGTACGTAAATGGTTGACAGTATCGGACAGTTCGTCCCAGGCGGTCTGCAGACCGTCGAGCAGCTCTTCCCCCTGGGGAGTTAGACGATAGTACTTGCGCGGTGGCCCTTGCGTGGACTCCACCCATTCATAAGAGAGCATCTCCTCGTTCTTCAGCCGCGTGAGCAACGGATAGAGGGTCCCCTCCACCACAATCAGCTTCGCCTCCTTGAGACGGGCGATGATGTCGGAAGCATAAGAGGCTTCTCGGTGTAGCAGCAGCAGGATGCAGTATTCAAGCATTCCTTTCCGCATCTGCGATTTGGTTGTTTCAATGTCTTTCATCTTCTTATCAGTTTAGATAGCACAAATGTATGCAAAATACCAGTACCTTGTATCGCAAAGTACTATTAATTAATATACATTAACCCACATCGCAGCAGGGGAAGCTTCATTTGGCTCTCTTTATTCCAAGTTGACGACCGTACGCTACCTCCGTGTGACCCGCGACCTGTGACCCGACGCTGTGATGCCGACTTGTTTTTCATCTATTAATGTACGTAAGCGCACATGCGCCTGTGTGTGTGAGGTGTTGCGTTGCATGCAACGCAACGCAATTCGAAACACTCGGTCCACGCAACAGCTCTACCTTCAAGCCGCGGCAAGGATTCCTCCTATTTTTTTTTCGTTTATTCCAGAGATTTTCGTAATTTTGCCAAACAAGAAAAGAGAAATATGCAAACTGACAATAAAGTATATGTATTGCCTGACATGGGCGACAGCCTCTGTGAGCAGTTGGGCATCCGGTTTACCCTACTCGAAGAGGGGCTGGCAAAAGCCATTATGCCCGTAGACGAGCGCACCTGCCAGCCGTTCGGTGTGCTACATGGAGGTGCCTCATTGGCACTGGCAGAGAGCGTTGCCGGACACGGTTCGATGCCGCTCTGCCCGCCCGGCCAAATTCCCTGCGGCATTCAGGTGAGTGGAAACCACTTGCGAATGGTGCCAAAGGGGACCACCGTAGAAGCAACGGGACGGCTGATCTTCCGCGGACGGACGCAACACATTTGGAACGTAGACATCACGACCCCTGACGGGAAACTGGTGTCGACGGCTCGCGTCGTGAACCAATTAGTGAAACAACGAACATGAATCTGCCCGACACTATCATCCACCGCCTCCTCGACCGGATGGCCGAAAGTTCGTTCAGCTTCGCGCTCTACCGACTACCCTGGACAGACGAACCGACCCTGGTCTTGCAGGAAGCGGGGGAGCCGGAAGTCTTTGTTACGCCCCGTGAACTGAACGGGAAACGGGGATTTGTGATGGCGCCATTCGAGGCCAACGACACCCATCCGGCCTTCCTCATCCGAGCCGACCGTACAGCCTCCGACTGGGAAAAAATCGAAGAAATACTGGCTCCGTATGTGGAAACATACCGCATAGGGGAATGGCCGGCGACAACGGATGGTTGTTCCGACATGTCCTGGGAAAAGGTAGACGGGGTGACAGAAAAAGCCAGCTACTTCCTGGCGTTTCACCGGTTTATCACCCCCTTGCAGCAACGGGAATTCCACAAGTTGGTGCTCTCGCGCAGCACTACCTGTGACTTACCAGATGGTTTCTCGCCCTTGTCGGCGTTCATCCGGGCCTGCAACAGCTACCCACGCATGATGGTCAGCCTCTGTCATACGCCCCTGACAGGAACGTGGATAGGCAGCACACCGGAAATCATTCTGAGCGGACACGAACGGCAATGGAGTACCGTTGCCCTAGCGGGAACCATGCCGATGGAAGGAGATGGACTACCAGACGAATGGAGCAAAAAAAACCGAGAGGAACAGGCGTTCGTGGCGGAGTATATACGGCGGATTCTGAAAAAACGGGCCGGGAAGATTGATGAGAAGGGGCCGTATACGGCCAGAGCCGGCGGACTGGTTCACCTGAAAACGGATTTCCGCTTCAACTTGAAAGACGCGCTCCATTTGGGGGACTTGCTGGAGGAGCTTCACCCTACTCCAGCCGTATGCGGACTGCCGAAGCAGGAGGCGTACGACTTCATCTTACAGAACGAAGGGTACGACCGGCGGTATTATTCGGGCATCATCGGTTGGCTGGACCCCGAAGGTGACACCCACCTGTATGTGAACCTGCGATGCATGGAATTGCATCAGCACGAGGCTACACTGTATGCCGGAGGAGGTATCCTGCCCACCTCCACTGCCGAAACGGAATGGGAGGAGACCAACGAAAAAATGAAGACCATGAAACGGCTGCTGGAAGCCTGACGAAAAGAAATTGATGAAAGAAAGGAATCAGAAACGTGTATACAGATAAAAAGAATATATTGCAACTGGTGGCACTACTGAAGGAACACGGTGTCCGGCGGGTCGTTCTCTGTCCGGGCAGCCGCAATATTCCCATTGTGCAGACACTGGCCAACATGGCCGAGATGACGTGCTACCCGATGACAGACGAACGAAGTGCGGGGTTCTTTGCGCTGGGTCTGGCCCTGCACGACGGAATGCCAGCAGCGGTGTGCTGCACTTCCGGAACAGCCCTGCTCAACCTGCATCCGGCAGTGGCAGAGGCTTTCTACCAGCAAGTGCCGCTGGTGGTGATTTCTGCCGACCGGCCTGCGGCATGGATTGGACAGATGGACGGACAGACCTTGCCCCAACCGGGCGTGTTCGGACCGCTGGTCAAAAAGTCAGTACACCTACCCGAAGTGCACACCGAGGAGGAGGAATGGTTCTGCAACCGGCTGGTCAACGAAGCCTTGCTCGAACTGAACCACCACGGGAAGGGTCCCGTACATATTAATGTACCGGTGGGCGACCCGTTTTTCCTGCTACCCGTAACAGAACTACCCCCGGTGAGGGTCATCCGCCGGTACAAAGGACTCACTGTCTACGACCAGGACTACCAGCCGCTCATCGAACGCCTGAACCGTTATCAGCGGCGCATGGTAGTGGTAGGACAGATGAACCTGATTTATCTTTTTGACAAGCGCTACACGAAACTGCTCTACAAGCATTTTGTATGGGTAACAGAACACTTGAGCAACCGCACCATCCCTGGCCTGCCTGTGGCCCATCTCGAAACGGTGCTGACCGCCATGAACCCTGACGAGCAGGAACGAATGCGTCCGGACTTGCTGATTACATACGGCGGACACATCGTATCGAAACGGCTGAAACTGTTCCTGCGCAAGCATCCGCCGAAAGAACATTGGCACGTGGCGGCCGACGGCGAGGTAGTGGACCTCTACGGTTGCTTGACGACGGTCATCGAAATGGACCCGTTCGAGTTTCTTGAAAAGGTGGCCACACGGATGGAAAACCGCACGCCAGACTACCCGCGCCAGTGGGAAGCACGAGCCAAAGCGATACCTTCCGCTACATTTGACTATTCGGAAATGAGCGTGGTAGGAAGCGTACTCCGCCACCTGCCCTCACCCAGCACACTGCACCTTGCCAACAGTTCGGCGGTACGCTATGCGCAGTTCTTCCCGGTTCCCGACGATGTGGAGGTACTCTGCAACCGGGGCACCAGTGGCATAGAAGGTTCACTATCAACCGCCATCGGCTATGCATCGGTCTCGGACCGGCTGAACTTTGTCCTCATCGGTGACCTGAGCTTCTTCTACGACATGAATGCGTTGTGGAACGCCAACTACGGCAGCAACCTGCGCCTGCTGGTACTGAACAACGGTGGGGGAGAAATCTTCCATGCCTTGCCGGGCCTGGAACTGCACGACAACAGCCGCCGTTTCGTGACAGGTATCCACACTGCCTCTGCCCGAGCTTGGGCGGAAGACCGGGGCTTCAGCTACCATGCTGTCCACAACGATGCCGAACTGGAAGCCGCCCTGCCGGTATTTACTGACCCGTCGGTAGGACACCAGCCCCTGCTGCTGGAGGCCTTTACCGACAAAATCAGGGATGTGGAACTGCTCAAAGCCTATTTCAGGAAAATCAAAGGCCGTTGACACATTTATCTGATAGAATCAATGAACCAACCAAAGAATACAATCCGATAAAATCATGGAAAAAAGAGAATGGAAATGCATCAAAGAATACCAGGATATTCTTTTTGACTATTACAACGGCATTGCCAAAATAACCATCAACCGACCGCGTTACCGCAATGCGTTCACACCGACCACCACTGCCGAAATCAGCGATGCGCTGCTTTATTGCCGCGAGTGCCAGAACATCAACGTTGTGGTGCTGACGGGGGCAGGCGACAAGGCGTTCTGCAGCGGCGGCGACATGCACGTGAAAGGTAACGGCGGCTATATCGGTACGGACGGGGTACCCCGACTGAATGTACTCGATGTCCAAAAACAGATCCGCTCCATCCCCAAACCGGTGATTGCGATGGTGAACGGCTATGCCATCGGCGGCGGCCATGTATTGCACGTGGTATGCGACCTGACCATTGCTTCCGAGAATGCCATCTTTGGCCAAACCGGTCCGCGCGTCGGAAGCTTCGATGCCGGCTTCGGCTCCTCGTATCTGGCACGTATCGTCGGTCAGAAGAAAGCACGCGAAATCTGGTTCCTTTGCCGCCAGTATTCGGCCCAGGAAGCCCTGGAAATGGGACTGGTAAACAAGGTGGTTCCTTTCGACCGGCTGGAAGATGAAGTGGTGGAATGGGCGGAAACCATGATGCAGCACAGTCCGCTGGCCCTACGTATGATCAAAGCCGGACTGAATGCCGAGCTGGACGGACAGGCAGGCATCCAGGAACTGGCGGGCGATGCTACCATGCTGTATTACATGACAGAAGAGGCACAGGAGGGCGGAAAGGCGTTCCTTGAAAAACGCAAGCCCGACTGGTCTAAATACCCAAAATTTCCTTAATATCAACTATTTAAAACGCTATTGAATTATGAAATGTATCTGCATGACAATGCTCTGCCTAACCCTCCTGGGGAGTGGAGCAACAGCACAGAACTATGCCAAGAAGCTGAAGAAGGCGCAAGGCATTGAAGTGGTTTATCAATCGGTTTACAAGAACAAGGTCCGCCCGGGAGGCACGGTGATGAGCGTCGCTGGCGACCAGGTGCGCATCGAACCACTCCGGCCTAAGGAAGGCCCGGAAGCCGCTCCGGAGGAGGGGGAACTGCAGCAACGCAGCTTCATCGACTTCGAACGGCGTTGCAGCTACAAGCGGGCAATACTGCCCAACCGCGAGGTCATCTCGTCGGTCACACCGTTCGAGTTCGGCGCAGGCTTCCAGGAGGTGGGCGAAGAGACGTACCTGGGGCTGCGCTGCAAGGTGGTGCGCACCATCCTGAGATCGAACACCATCGACGTGTGGTACACCAACGACCTGGCCTTCAGGGGCACCCCGCAGGCCAATGTGGGAGTGCCCGACGGACTGGTGCTACGCGTGGTACGCAACGGTGACACAGTGCAGGAAGCCACTGAGATACGTGCGCTCAAGCCCACCGGTGACCTGCTGCCCTCCGACTGGGGACATCTGCTCGATAACGACAACTACCAGTATGCCATCAACAACTGCTATGTCGTGTCCGTACCCGTCTTCGACCAACAGACCATTTGCTTCAACGGTGCAAAACTGGAAGGTGACCTGAAAGAAGAGGTGGTGTACCCGGCCGCCGGAGGTACTGTCGTACTGAAGAAAGTAAAATTACCGGAGAAGGTGGATGACCGTTCCATATTCGTGGAAGTGGTACAGTATTCCGATGGCGATGCCTACGACCGCACCGGCTCTGTCTTTACAATCCCGACGGACAAGGCCCAGTCGTTTATCGACGCGTTGAAGGACCTGAAGAGCGTGCCCGCCTTCCAGTCGGGCGACAAGTCGTATCCGGCCCTCATCTCTACCCCGGGCTACGACGTGCCCGTGGAGCTGATGCGCTTCTTTACCGGATTTGGCGTGCGCCAGTACAACCACAACCGGGTGCCCGGCCAGGAATGGAGCGACTCAGTGCTCTACAAGACGGAGGTGACCGCCCTGGCGGAACACCTGAAGGGAGAGACCTGGATAGGCGCCTACATCGGCAACTGGGATGCCAAAGGCCATAAGGTGACGGTGAAACTGAAATACTATCCGGGAGGCGAAGGAAAGGTACTGCATGCCCTGCCGCTGTTCAACACCGTGAACTACATGGAACAGGCTGGGCAGGAATACCCTGCCTTCCTGGGCAACGACCAGCTGCACGTGAAATTCACCTTGAAGGAGGATGTCAAGGACGCCCGCCTGTACTACCTCACGACCGGCCATGGCGGATGGGGCGGCGGCGACGAGTTCAACCAAAAGGTGAACACCCTCTACGTAGACGGACAGAAGGTCATCAGCTTCATCCCCTGGCGAGATGACTGCGGCACCTACCGCAATTGGAACCCCTGCTCTGGCAACTTTGCGAACGGACTCAGTTCATCCGACCTGAGCCGCTCCAACTGGTGCCCCGGTACAGTGACCAACCCTGAATACATCTACGTGGGCGACCTGAAGGCGGGCGAGCATACGCTGAGCGTGGAAATCCCGCAAGGTGCACCCGAAGGCGGTAGCCTGAGCTACTGGTGCGTATCAGGAACATTGCTCTACTAATCTTCGAAAAGCATGTTATCACTGAAAACCACTATCCTTCCGCGTACCCTCCATTTCAAGCAACCGGCAGGGACGTCAAGAGGTATCTATACGACACGCAACGTCTGGTACATACGGGTGGAAGACCCATGTACCGGACGCTACGGGGTCGGGGAATGTGCTCCACTGCCCCGTTTGAGCTGTGACGACCTGCCCCAGTATGAAGTTCTCCTGCATGACAGCTGCAAAGCATTCGAGAGAACGGGAAAAATTGACTATGAGGCATTGCGTCCCTACCCCTCCATCCTGTTCGGACTGGAAACGGCAGTACGCCACTTCGAAAGAGGCAGTCTGGCGTTCTGGGACACTCCCTTTGCCAAAGGTGAACAAGGAATTCCCATCAACGGACTGATCTGGATGGGGAATTTCGAAGAGATGTACTGCCGGATTGAAGAGAAGATGCAGGCAGGATTCCGATGTATCAAGCTCAAGATCGGGGCGATTGATTTTCGCCAGGAGCTGGAACTGCTCCGCCACATCCGACAGCATTTCAGTCCTGCGCAAATCGAACTAAGGGTAGATGCCAACGGAGCCTTTTCGCCGGAAGAAGCACCGGAAAAGCTGGAACAGTTGCAGGCATTTCACCTGCATTCCATCGAACAGCCGGTCCGGGCCGGCCAATGGGAGGCCATGCGTACCCTCTGCGCCCATACTCCTCTCCCAATTGCTTTGGATGAAGAGCTGATTGGCATCAACCTCCGGGAAGAAAAGGAACGACTGCTTGACATCATCCACCCACAATACATTGTCCTAAAGCCCTCCCTCCACGGTGGATGGAGCGGCTCGCAGGAATGGATTGACCTAGCTGCCGAACGGGGCATCGGTTCATGGGTGACCTCTGCACTGGAATCGAACGTGGGATTGAATGCCATTGCCCAATGGTGCGCTACCCTCTCCCCTGCCTTACCCCAAGGATTGGGAACGGGACAACTCTTTACAGACAATACAGACAGTCCCCTCCACATTGAAGGAGACTGCCTTTGGTTTACCGACAAATGATTACGATTAACGGACAGAATTATCCGGTAGCCAGACAGGCTTCGCTGCCTGCCGATTTTCGCCACCGCTATGGCGAGAAAAGCTTTGAGGCCGAACTGGCCGACTTTCTCAACGAGTGGTACGGGCCGGAGGACGTGCTGAGCGTCCACACTTCGGGTTCGACCGGGACCCCAAAAGAACTCTGGGTAGAAAAGCGACGGATGGTAAATAGTGCGCGGCTCACCATCGCTTTTTTGGGATTGCAAAGCGGCGACTCCGCTTTATTATGTATGCCCCTCCGTTATATTGCGGGGAAGATGGTCGTGGTCCGTGCGACAGTAGGCGGACTGAATCTGCTGCCAGTGGCTCCCTGCGGCCATCCGTTGGCCCACCTCGAAGAAATACCCACTTTTGCCGCCTTGATTCCCATGCAGGTCTACAATACCTTACAGGTGCCAGCCGAAGCAGAGAAATTACGACAGGTCCGCCACCTTATCATTGGGGGAGGCGCCATCGATGCGGCCTTGGGCGAACAATTGGCTACCTTTCCACACAACGTATGGAGTACCTACGGCATGACCGAAACCCTCTCTCACATTGCCTTGAGACGGCTCAACGGTCCGGATGCCTCTGAATGGTACACACCCCTCGAAGGGGTCCGATTGCAACTGTCAGAAGAAGCAACATTAGTCATAGAAGCACCAGCAGTCAGTCGGGTTCCATTAGTGACCAACGACATCGCCGAACTGGACGAACAGGGACGGTTCCGCATCCTGGGGCGCAAAGACAACACCATCAATACAGGGGGTGTAAAGGTACAGATTGAGCAAGTGGAAGCTTTGCTACATCCACTTCTTCCCTTCCCGTTCTTTATTTCCTCCGTTCCCGACCCCAAATTCGGTGAACGCATTGTCCTGCTGGCAGAGACGGCCGCTCCACCCTCTGACGGATTCATGAAAACAGCCTTTGCCCAACTGCCTCCATACTGGCGGCCCCGACAGATTTTCTGCATTGACCGGCTACCGCTGACGGGTACCGGAAAACCCGACAGGGCCACTGCCAGGGCCTATTGTCGGGCAGCTTCCAACACCTGCTGACGATCCATGTCGACCTCCCCTTCTACCAGTTCCGGAAGATTGTACGAAAAGCGGAAGGTATCATAGAATCCCGGCGATGCCTGAGGCAACAGGAACGGCTTGGCAGCTTGTCCCAGAGAATCGATGTGAACAATGTAGGGACGGGTAAAGAGACCGTCCATCCGACGGCTACTGAACACCATCCACCGGCTATTACTGCTCCACGTGTGGTAACTTTCCACATCGTCACTGTTGGCCGCCTCCAGCGGATGCGACTGCCGGGTCTGCAGGTCCAGCAGGTAGAGGTCAGCATCCTCGTGCCAGATGGAGAAATTGCCATAGCTGGCCTTGGTATAGACCAAGAAACGTCCGTCGGGAGAAACACGCGGAAACGAGACACTCCCACCTTCTGCCGCACTGCTGTACAAGGTATCGACCGGTGGAACGAAGGTCCGTTTCTCCGCATCGAAACCTATGGAGCAAAGGCTATAGCGAACCTCCTGGAAAGCAGTCGGCATGGACAAGGTATCGGCACTGCAAAAATACAGGGTACTTCCGTCAGGAGAAAAGGCCGGGAAGGTTTCGAAGACTGCCGGCGAGGCGGTACAACTGTCTGTCAGAGCCTCATGGCGCTCGATGTCATAAACCAGCACATCCGATGCCAGATCGAACACCTCCACCCGGTTGCGGTCGCTACGATGGAAGGCCTGCCGGGTGGTATTGGTGGAAAAGGCAACAAAGCGTCCTGACGGATGCCAGTAGGGATAGACCAGCGACTGGATGCGGTCGCTCAGCTTGCCGTTCACTTTCCGTACCTGTCCGTCCCTGACAAAGTAGGTACCGCCCAACTTTTCACGCATGTGAAACAGCCACTGGTGAGGATTTCGTTGGTTGAACGTGTGGCAGTTCATGCAATTGGTCTCGAACTGGGTATTCACCAGCAGTGCCTTCTCGTCAAACCCCGTCAGGTCACGCTGATAGATGCCCATCTTGTTCCAGAGTACATACCCCGGTTCTACCAGCCGGTAGACCAGATACGGATCCAGCACATCAGCCGAAACATACCAGCAGAAGGTCCGGTAGGCCGTCCACTTACCATCAGTGCAGGTCATGACCTTCACCCGAATCGTTTCTCCTTGGGCTTCCTGCAGCCATTTCTTCCATTTCTTTTGGGGAATCAGGAAATCCCTGCCATCAGCCGCCAGCACCCATTTTCCGGACGGGCTTTCCAATACCAGCCGCGCTTCGTCAGCCGGTTCAGACAACCGAAAACGCAGAGGAGCAATGTTGGCAGGAATCGTCACATCCACGTAATCGGGAAACAGGGCAGGAAGGACATCTGCCTGCACATCAGCCATAGGCTCCTGTACACCGCAGGCCGACAGCAGGCAAAGGGTGAAACACCACCCTCCGATTGTTTTGCTCATATTTTTCATATCCTTCATTTTTTTGAATGCATAAAATAATACCAATAGGTATGGCCGAAGTTCGCCCGAAGGGAACCGGCCATAGCCGGATTGCGTCGGGCCGCCATGAACAGCTTCCGGAAGTCAGCGAAGCGTTTAATCGTTTCCTCTTCCACTCCATAGTCCGCCCACCGGTCAGACTCTCCTTCGAACAACATCACGACGACTTCCTGATAAAGCCGGGGAAGGGGACGAAGGACGGGAGCCGTACGAAACTCGTCCAGCATCATCCGAAAGCTCACCAGATCTTTTGTAAGCAGACAGAACGCCCCGAAATACTCGAAAGCCGGTCGGTAGGAAGGATTCGACCGCATCACCTGCAAAAGGTCTGTCGGAGCTAAGGCAACATAGGTCAGTCCCTCAGCCTTTGACAGGCAACGGCGCAAGGGTCCCAGTTCGGCATCTGCCTCCACGCGCCCATCGTCATACAGAAAAGCGGCATAGTGTTCTGCCACCTGCCGGTAGGCATAGGTCTGTCGCAAGAGACCTATGTATTTTTCTGCTACCGGATAAGCTCCTTGAATCAGATTGGTCTGCACCAGTCTCACCAACAGACGGGGGTTTTCAGACCTTTCACAACCCACCAGCCCCTCAAAGGCCAGTACCTGCGCCAAAGCTACATTCCCCATTGTATAGGCCACATCGCTGAGCAAAGCCGATACAGGAGCCGTCTTGTTCCACTCCACCCAAAGCCCTTTGGCACCTGGCTGGGGAGTCTGGAGCAGCACCTCACTCAGCTTGCCCATGTTGGCAAGGGCCAGGTTCTGGTAACAGGTATGCAGGAGGTTCTCGGAGGGACGGAAGTCGGGAACAGACAGAAGATCGGTCCAACGGCCATGCCTGGCATAGTAGTCGAGTACCTTGACCACATAATAGCGCTCATTGTTGGCCCGCAAGGCCACCTGACAGAACAATACACCTGCCAGAAGGGTCTGTACGGACCAGGACACATAGCGCACCGCCGGACGTTGTCCCTTGGGACACAAGGGAAACAGCAGGGCCAGTCCAAGGCCGGCAAGCCACACCAAGGCAGCTCCATTCACCCACACAAGGTTGGGCAACATAGGATGGGAGTATGCTGCAGCGGTAAGCAAAGAAGACAAGGGAGCATCAGACCAGGAAGCCGCATACACAACCAACGGAGCCAGCAGGGCACCGGGAATCAGCAGCAGTGACCACCAGCGGGCAGCCCCTTTGCGGAACAGTACGGTCAGCACCACCGCCAAGGCCCACAGCAAGGCCAACGGCCCAATCAGATAAAACAGCCCCCAGTCCACCGGCAAAGCAACAGCCACCTTCCACCCGTTCGGCCGAGGGAAGAGCCGTTCCCAAAGGGCGAACAGCCAGACAACGGATAAAAAGGCCAGCCCAGCCTCGAAGTGATTATTGAAATCGGCACCGGCCCAAAGAAAGAACAGTCCGGGAAGCCAGTAGGCCAGCGGCATTTCCTTGCCACCGGACAGACGGAGGAATCCGCAACGGACACCTCCCGCCACGCACCCGAACAATATAGCGAAAACAGCTGCCCCCACATAGGGGAAGGCAAAGAACTGAACGAGGAAGGAAGTCACGTATTCCACCGGACCTCCTACCCTACTGAAGGCAGCCACTGCATAGTCAGCACTGAAACGGAACATCCGAAACTGTTCCTCATACAAATAATTGAAGGCATAATGGGACTGGAGGAACAGGAAAACAAGCAGTACGGCTCCCGCTCCTACCCCCATCGTCATCCATCGGGATGTTTTCATCATTGTTGTCATAATTGATAAATCAAATAACCGGTATAAACCAGGTAGGCCATCACCAGCACTCCCCCTTCGAGGCGGGTGATGGTCCGCTCCCGATAGTAGGCACCGGCAAAGAACAGCAGCACACAGGCTCCCAGCAGGTAACACAGGTCGAAATTGCCGATTCCTCCCATGGGCAAAGGCGAAAGAGTCGCGCTGGTGCCCAGCACAAAAAAGACATTGAACAAGTTGGATCCGATGACATTGCCCACCGCCATTTCTGGATTTTTCTTCAAGGCCGCCACGACGGAGGTAGCCAGTTCGGGCAGTGATGTACCCATGGCGACGAGTGTCAGGCCAATCACTGCATCACTCACCCCCAATGAGCGGGCGATGCCGGTAGAAGCATTGACGAACCATTGCCCTCCCAACACCAAAGCGGCCAATCCACCTATGATAAAGACCAGGCAACGTAGGAGCGAAAGCGATGATGCCACGGGCTTTTCCTCCTCCGCACCTTCCGACGAACGGGCAATAGCAAAGGTATAACTCAGGAAAATGGCAAAAAAGCACAACAGCAGCAACCCGTCGGCCCGACCCAACGTGTTCACCGGTCCGGATGCCAACAAGATATCGTTGGCACAGACCAGCAACACCACACACGAAAGAATACACAAAGGAATCTCCTTGGACAGCGTTCCCTTGGTCACCACGATGGGAGCGACCAACGAAGTGACCCCCACAATCATCAGGGTGTTGAAGAGATTGCTTCCCACCACATTACCAATAGCCATTCCCGCACTGCCGTGGAAGGCGGAAACCACACTGACGGTCAGTTCGGGAGCAGAAGTACCGAAGGCCACAATGGTCAAGCCGATGACCAACGGAGAAATGTGAAAGCGACGGGCCAAAGCCGACGCCCCATCGGTCAGGAAATCGGCGCCCTTCAGAATCAGCACCAACCCCACAACCAGTAAAACGATATTCAGTATCATTGTTCAGTCTTATTCATTAGTTATAAATTCAGCCATAATCGGCAGATGGTCACTGTAGCCGCCTGCATAGCGGATACCCCGGTACGTGCGGAACGGACGCATACCGCCATAGGTATCGTCCTCCTCAAGAAGGAACGGCGCATCGACAATCCTGACCGATGAAGGGACGACACGCCAACCGGCATTCGCCGTCTGCAAGGCCTTATTAATAATAAGGTGGTCGATTACCTCCCAACGTCCCCGATAGCAATAGGTACCCGGCAAGCGGCCCTCCATCAGATCAACGAGAAGACCTGCAGTGCTGGTCTCACCAGCTGCACCCAGTATTTCTGCCAGCGTCTGACTCCCCGGAACGTCGTTGAAATCCCCCATCAGCAACAGACGAGGCTGTACCCGGCAGGCCGCTACGGAATCAGCCAGCTGCCGCAGCCGCCGAGCCGCCTGCAAACGGAAAGGACGGGTCTTCCGTGCCCCTCCCAGTTTGGAAGGCAGGTGACAGACCACCACATCGAGGGTATCGCCCGTAGGCATCACCCGTCCGCACACATGAAGCAAGTCACGTGTCGGACGATGGCCTTTCCCGGAAAACGAAATCCGGACGGATTGCACAGACACGCAACGAAACTGCTGCGGGTGGTAGAGCAAGGCCACATCAATTCCCCGAAGATCAGGCGAATCGGTCAGGGCATATTGATAGCCGACCGCCCGCAAGGGAGAACGACTGACCAGGTCTTCCAGACACCGCTCATTCTCCACCTCACAAAGTCCCACGAGGGCAGGTACTTCCCCACCGTCGGCCACCGACCAAACGACTTGCGCAATCCGTCCCAGTTTTTCCGTGTAACGGCGGTAGTTCCACCTGCGCAGACCATCTGGCAAAAATTCCTGATCGTTTTTCAACGAATCATGAGCACAATCGAACAGGTTCTCTACATTGTATGCCATCACGCGAAACACCTGCTGTGCAGCTGCCGGAACGGCAGCCACACAGCACAGCGCCAAAAAAAGGCTCGCTTTCAGCATCATGCTTTCGCAGGAATATGGGCGAGTATGTCTAACAAATGAAGCCAGAATTTCTCAACGGTCGGAATCAATAAGCGCTCATCCGGTGAATGGACACCACGCAACGTAGGTCCGAACGACACCATGTCCAACGACGGATACTTCTCCAAGAAAAGTCCGCATTCCAGGCCGGCATGAATGGCCTTTACCTTGGGGGCAATGCCAAACAAACGTTGGTAACTTTCGATGGCAATCTGCAGAATGGGAGAAGAAGGATTGGGCTTCCAGCCCGGATATCCATCGCCCGTATCTGTCGTTGCCCCACCGAGTTCAAAAGCAGCACGAACCATCTGAGACATATCCTGACGTTGTGACAAAATTGAACTGCGCTGACTGGTCACCACCACCAGCTTGTTCTCTTTTTGCTTGATGGAGGCTAGGTTCGAAGAAGTTTCCACCAGTCCTTCCATATCTTGGCTCATGGTATATACACCGTGATGGACGGCATAGACCGACAGGAGGAAACGCTTCATGGCTTCGGGCTCCATGACCGTTTCGCAAGGGTTTTCCGACTCCAGTTCGACGGTCAGCAACGGCTCTGTTTTGGCAAACTCTTTCTCCACATCTGCCAGAAAGACATTCAGATCCACTCGCACGGATTCCTTGTCCTTCATCGGTACGGCACAGACCGCATACGCTTCACGGGGAATTGCATTGTGCAGGTTGCCCCCGTCAATCTCGGCCAACCGCAAATCGTAGCGGTTCATCAGCTGAGTGAGGAACCGGTTGAGCAGTTTGTTGGCATTCGCCCGTCCTTTGTTGATGTCATCGCCTGAGTGTCCTCCGGTCAGCCCCTTGACCGTCAGACGGAAAAAGAAACTGCCTGCTGGAGCCGGCACCGTCGGGAAGGGGAATTCGGCAGAAGTGCGGGCACCGCCGGCACACCCAATGAACAGCTCCCCTTCGTCTTCCGAATCGAGGTTGATAAGGATATCACCCTCCATGAAGCCCTCCTTCATGGCAAAGGCACCGGTCAACCCGGTTTCCTCATCGACCGTGAACAAGCATTCCAGCGGTCCGTGCTGAATATCATCGGCCACCAATACTGCCAGTTCCGTAGCCACACCGATTCCATTATCAGCACCCAGTGTCGTCCCTTTCGCCTTCAGCCATTCTCCGTCGATATACGTTTCAATAGGGTCTGTATCAAAGTTGTGCTGTGTATCATTATTCTTCTCGCATACCATATCCATGTGCGACTGCAATATCACCGTCTTGCAACGTTCCATCCCCGGAGTGGCCTCCTTTCTGATGAGCACATTGCCAGTCTCGTCCGTCTTGTATTCCAATCCGTGTTCTCGGGCGAAATTGATAAGAAAGGCCCGTATTTTTCCTTCTTTTTTTGAAGGACGGGGTACATGGCATACTTCCTCAAAATAATAAAAAACCGATGCCGGTTTCAGGTCTTTTTTTTCCATAATCTGATGAATTAAAATGAACGATTTTACTTGTTTGCTGCAAAAATACGTTAAATCCTGTAGTTTTCCTTGTAATCTGCCACTTTTTTACGGCAGAAATGGAAGAATTTGGAGACAAAACTCTATATTTGCACCACAAAATTAATAGAAATGCTCAAGACAATCCTTCTAACAATGTTAATAGTTGCTATTTGCATGGCACTATTATGCGTAAAGATGCTTTTTCAGAAAGGGGGACGCTTCCCGAACACTCATGTGAGCGGAAGTAAAGCCATGCGCGAAAGGGGAATCGGTTGTGTACAGTCGCAGGACAGGGCAGCCCAACGCCACAATCCCTATGCGGTAGCCGAACGGTCGGGCAAGAAGGTAGAACAGAACAATTAACCAAAACAAGTAGATACTCAAAACAACATTATGAAACGTATGAAGTACATCCTTAACGGATTTCTGGCACTGACCATGGTGCTGATGTTTACCCAATGTGCTAACAACAAGTCCGACAATGCAGCGGCATCCAGT
The DNA here is from genome assembly GCA_022767125.1 of Phocaeicola plebeius. Lineage (GTDB taxonomy): Bacteria > Bacteroidota > Bacteroidia > Bacteroidales > Bacteroidaceae > Phocaeicola > Phocaeicola plebeius_C. The sequence continues at coordinate 20,376 of JALEPZ010000104.1, read as the reverse complement.
CCTGTTGCGGCAGCTGGCGTAGCCAATATGAAGATTGCTTATGTGGAAATAGACTCGTTGCTCACCAAGTACCGTTTTTGGAACGACCTGAACGAACTGATGATTCAGAAAGAGGAAAATATCCGCACGACCCTGAACGAACGGGCCAAGGAACTGGACAAGGAAATGCGAGAATTCCAGCGCAAGTTGGAAAACAACGGATTTGCTACCCGCGAACGGGCTGAACAGGAGAATCTCCGCATCAGCCAGAAGCAGCGCGACCTACAGCAGCTTCAGGAAAAGCTGACTGGTGAACTGCAAGCTGAAAACCAGAAAAACAGTCTTCAATTGCGTGACTCCATCAATTCGTTCCTGAAGATTTACAACCAGGACAAAGGCTACAGCCTCATCATCAGCAATACCGGTTTCGACAACTTGCTGTATGCTGACAAGGCATTCAATATCACTGACGAGATTGTAGAAGGCCTGAATGCACGCTATACGCCCAATACGAAGAAATAAAAAGCTCATTAGAATAAAAACGGAGAAGTAGGTGTATCAAGCTTTCGGTACACCACCTATGGAATAATCCCATTCCATTTCCGACAAGATTAATAACCTTACGGCCGCAAGATTAATAACCCTACGGCCGTAAGGTTATTAATCTTATAGCCCATGAAGGTAGCTGACCTTGGCAACGCAGCCAGCCAAAATGCTTTTCCCAGACAGGAGCAACGTCAGTGACGGATTTTCTCGCGGTAGAGAGCTGCCCGCTGGATGACTTCCGCCACGAAATTGTAGGTTTCCGTTCCTCGGAAATAGCCGCTCCGGCAAACCGGATCCGTATAGTATTCCTCATGACTCTTCAGAAGAATATAATGGGCCACGTGGTGTTCCCACACATAGCGGTTACGCCCGTACTTATCAGCCAGTGCCATGGCATCCGTCACGTGCCCCACGCCCGCATTGTAGGCGGCCAGCACAAACTTCGCCCGTTCTTCATCGTCGGGCACCTTCGAAAAGATTTGCTGCAAACGGTCAATGTATTTCACCGCCGCCTTGATGCTTTCTTCCGGGTCCTGCTCCTTACCCGGCGGCATGCCCATAGCCCTCGATGTGGCAGGCATGAGTTGCATCAGTCCTCGCGCCCCAGCCCATGAAACGACAGTAGGGTCGAAATTCGATTCGGTATAGGCCAGCGAAGCCAGCAGGCGCCAGTCCCACCCGATTTCCTTGGCATACTGGCGGAACAAGGCATCGAAATGCGAGATTTTCCCGTCTTTGAGCGAAAGGATGGGTCCGTGCAGCGTATGTTTGTTGAGTTCGAAGTAACGCTTCGCGCTGGCCTGGAATTCCGGCGAGTTGATGTTCTCCCGGTGCCATTTATCGGCAGCCTCTGCCAGCAAAGGGGAAGTTTTGCGTACGGCCCACGAAGCACGCTGGTCGAAACTGATGACTAACTGGATGTCCAACTGCGGGTAGTACGTACGGTTGATGCGGGCCAGGTCATTGCTGGCAATGGTATAGTCGATGTCACCGGTGGCGACCTTTGTCATCAGGTCTTCTACCGACACACTGTCCTCCGGATCCACACAAATCTGTATGCCTCCCCCCAGTTCGTCGTTCAGGTTCTTCAGCCGTTCCAGGTACTTGCCGGGAACCACATGGACTTCCTTACCCAGCAGTTCGGTCACATCCTTCACCCTGCCCTTGCCGCTTCTCTGCACCAGTACCTGGTGGGTAATGTTCTCTTCCCCACAATAGATCAGACTGTCCTTCCAGTGGTTCTTCACGGGCAGGTTGTAGGCAATCAGGTCTCCTTCACCACGAATCAGGCAATCCACCATCTCCTGGGGATTGTTGACGACTTTCAGCTGTAACTTCAGTCCCAAGGAACGGGCAAATTGACTGGCCAGCTCATACTGAAAACCCATCGGCTCGCCCCGGTAATCAAAATACGATGTCGAGCTATTGGCCGTGAGAACGACCAGTTCACCGCGTTCCTGCAGTTCGGGCAGGTCAATAGGGGCTTCCCCCATCGTCTCGCCACGGGTTCCGCCACAAGCGGCCAACAGACACACTAGCCAGCCGAAACACCAGCAGGCGATGGCTCTTTCTGCATTTCCTCTATTCTTCATGGTGGTAGTTCTTAAAAAAACAAGCATCTATTTGTCCCAACAAAAATACAACAATTCATTAAAAAAACAACTATGGTTGAACACATTGTTTGATTCAAGCGCAAAGAAACTTCATGAAGAAGGAGGAATAAAGCACGGCGCTATCGGCGTTTGAATACATCCACTTGCGTTAACAGATTTCTCACTTCGTTCGAAACGACAGGAAAAAAGGAAGGCAGAAAACAATTCTTGGACAGCCTGGGGGGAAAGGCCCTGCAGATGCGTCCAGATTCTTCCCATACGTTACAAACATAAGAAATTGTAGAATAAATCGTAAAAAATCAGGCAGAATTCTTGCATACATCAAAGATTCGCTTTACATTTGCAGCCGAAACAAGAAAAGTAAGAATAATATGATTTTACGTTACGCACATCATCGCCATCATGCTCCTAACACAAATGAAGGGTAGGCTGATGCGTTGCGTAGTTACGATACATAGATAAAGGCTTGCCGTTCATCCGCGGTAAGCCTTTTTTCGTAAACAGCCATTTAAAACAACTTTAACGAACAACAATATGCTTAGAATTGCAGTACAATCGAAAGGACGCCTCTTCGAAGACACGATGGCGTTGCTCGGCGAAGCCGACATCAAACTTTCTACTTCCAAACGAACCCTCCTCACCCAGGCTGGCAACTTCCCCGTGGAGGTGCTGTTCCTGCGTGACGACGATATTCCACAATGCGTAGCCAGCGGAGTGGCCGACTTGGGCATTGTGGGTGAAAATGAATTTGTAGAACGACGCGAAGACGCTGCCATCATCTATCGCTTGGGATTCAGCAAATGCCGGCTCTCGCTCGCCATCCACAAAGAGGAAACCTACGACGGACCACAGTGGTTCAACGGCAAGAAGATTGCCACTTCTTACCCGGTCATTCTTCAGGAGTACCTCGACCGGCAAGGCATCAGCGCCGATATTCATGTCATTACCGGTTCAGTGGAAATTGCGCCGGGAATCGGACTGGCAGATGCCATCTTCGACATTGTCAGCTCGGGTTCCACCCTTATCAGCAACAACCTGAAGGAAGTGGAAGTAGTCATGAAAAGCGAAGCCCTCCTCATCGGGAACAAAGAGATGAGCGAGGAGAAAAAAAACATCCTTGAGGAACTGCTGTTCCGCATCGAAGCGGTCAAGGCAGCCGAGGACAAGAAGTACGTACTGATGAATGCGCCTACCGACCGTCTGGATGAAATCATCTCCGTCCTGCCGGGTGTCAAGAGCCCTACCATCATGCCGTTGGCCACGGAAGGCTGGAGCAGCGTCCACACCGTCCTCGACCAACAATGTTTTTGGGAAATCATCGGCAAGCTGAAGGCACTGGGAGCGCAAGGTATCCTGGTGATTCCCATCGAAAAAATGATTCTGTAACCTCTATTGTACGCATCATGAAAACCATCTGTTATCCTGAACCGGAGGAATGGGGCCGCCTGATCCAACGGAACACCCTCGATACGGAGGCCTTGCGTGAAACGGTCCGTACTGTCCTCGAACAGGTGCGGAAGGAAGGTGACAAGGCCGTCCTGGAACTGGAAGAAAAATTCGATAAAGTACGGCTTACATCCCTGAAGGTCACGGAAGAGGAATTCGAGGAAGCCGAACGGCAAGTAAGCCCCGCTCTGAAAGAAGCTATCCAGGCTGCCTACCGGAACATCCGTACCTTCCATGCTGCCCAGCGGTTCGAAGGGAAGAAAGTGGTTACTACCCCCGGCGTATGCTGCTGGCAAAAGGCGGTAGCCATCCAGAAGGTGGGACTCTATATCCCCGGCGGAACGGCTCCCCTCTTTTCCACCGTCCTGATGCTGGCCACTCCGGCCCGCATCGCCGGCTGCAAGGAAGTCGTCCTCTGCAGCCCGCCCAACCGAGAAGGGAAGATTCATCCTGCTATCCTCTTTGCTGCCCGCACCGCCGGTGTAGATGCCGTCTTCAAAGCCGGAGGCGTACAGGCCATCGGGGCCATGGCATACGGCACGGAGTCTGTCCCCAAGGTCTACAAGATTTTCGGACCGGGTAACCAGTATGTCACAGCCGCCAAGCAGCAGGTCTCACTGCGCGACGTAGCCATCGACATGCCAGCAGGGCCCTCCGAGGTCTGTGTGTTGGCCGACGATACAGCCCGACCCGCCTTTGTGGCGGCCGACCTCTTGTCGCAGGCCGAACATGGCGTAGACAGCCAGGCCATCCTGATTACGACCTCCGCCACCTTGTTAGAACAAACTGCCGAGGAGGTGCAACGGCAACTCGAACGGCTGCCCCGCCGCGAACTGGCCGAACGCTCGTTGGAGAACAGCAAGCTCATCCTCGTGAAGGATATGAACACAGCCCTCGAAATGACCAACGAATATGCTCCCGAGCACCTTATCATCGAGACCGCCGACTACCTCGACATTGCCGGACGGGTGGTCAATGCCGGTTCGGTCTTTTTAGGACCCTACTCGCCCGAAAGTGCCGGCGACTATGCGTCGGGAACCAACCACACGCTGCCCACCAACGGCTATGCGAAAGCCTACAGCGGCGTGTCACTCGACAGCTTTATCCGCAAAATCACTTTCCAGGAAATCACCCGCGAAGGCATTCGTTCGCTGGGACCTACCATTCAGGAAATGGCCGCCAACGAATGCCTGGAAGCACATAAAAATGCAGTAACGGTAAGATTATCAGACTTATGAAATCATTAAAAGAACTGACAAGACCGAACATCTGGGCCCTGAAGCCTTATTCTTCAGCCCGCGACGAATACAGTGGCAAGGAAGCCTCCATCTTCCTCGATGCCAACGAAAACCCGTACAATACCCCCAACAATCGCTATCCCGATCCGCTGCAGCGGGAGCTGAAGGCCCTGATTGCACCGGCCAAGGGGGTACGGACTGAACAATTATTCCTCGGCAATGGAAGCGACGAAGCCATCGACCTAATCTATCGGTGCTTCACCTGTCCGGGACAGGACAATGTAGTGGCCATCGAGCCTACCTACGGCATGTATCAGGTATGTGCCGACATCAACGACGTGGAGTACCGTCCTGTAGAACTCGACGAACAGTTCCAGCTATCCGCCGACCGCTTGTTGGCGGCCTGTGACAACCATACCAAGGTCCTCTGGATCTGCAGTCCCAACAATCCCACGGGCAACAACATGGACCGTCAGGAAATCCTGCGTCTCCTGCAGGAGTTTCCGGGACTGGTGGTCGTCGATGAAGCCTATTCCGATTTCTCCACCCAGCCACCCTTCCGGCTGGAACTGGACGAACATCCCAACCTCATCGTGCTCAATACCTTCAGCAAGGCTTGGGGATGTGCCGCCATCCGGCTGGGGATGGCATTTGCCGCACCGGAAATCATCGGTATCCTGAACAAGGTAAAATACCCGTACAATGTCAACCGTCTCACCCAGGAAGCCGCCATCGAGCAAATGCAGAAAGATTACGAGGTAAAACGATGGGTAGACTCTCTGCTCGAAGAGCGCGCCCGGGTTCTACAGGAGTTTGCCGCACTGCCTGTCTGCCGTCACATCTTCCCGACCGATGCCAACTTCTTCCTCGTGCGGGTCACCGACGCTCACCGCATCTACCATTACCTGGTCGATGCAGGTATCATCGTGCGCAACCGCAGCCATGTCACCCTCTGCAAGGACTGCTTGCGCATCACCGTCGGAACCCGTCCGGAAAACGATGCCCTGCTGGATGCCTTGCGCAATTATTCCCAACAATAGCCGGAGGAACCACCATGAAAAAGAAAGTACTCTTTATTGACCGCGACGGGACCCTCGTCATCGAACCGCCCGTCGACTACCAGCTCGATGCCTTCGAGAAACTGGAGTTTTACCCGAAAGTGTTCCGCAACCTGCATTTCATCCGCCAGCGACTCGATTTCGAACTGGCTATGGTGACCAACCAGGACGGACTGGGGACAGCCTCGTTCCCTGCGGACACATTCTGGCCGGTCCACCAGTTGGTCATGAAAACGCTGGCCGGAGAAGGCATCACCTTCGACGAGGTCTTTATCGACCCTACCCTCCCCGAAGAGAATGCTCCCACCCGCAAGCCTGGCACCGGCATGTTGGGCAAATACTTGAACAATCCCGACTACGACCTGCCCGGCAGTTTCGTCATCGGTGACCGGCCGACCGATGTGGAACTGGCCCGCAATTTGGGTTGCCGGGCCATCCTGCTGCAATCCGACACCTCACTGCTCTCGTCCGAACTGCAGTCCGTCTGTGCCTTGGCCACCACCGACTGGGACCGCATCGCTGAATTCCTGTTTGCCGGGGAGCGGATAGCCGAAGTGCGCCGCACCACCAAGGAGACCGATATCTATGTCCGTATCAACCTGGACGGACAGGGTATCTGCCACATCTCCACGGGACTGGGGTTCTTCGATCACATGCTGGAGCAGATTGGAAAACATGGCGGACTGGACCTCACCGTGCGTGTCCAGGGCGACCTGCACGTGGACGAGCACCACACCATCGAGGACACAGCCATTGCCTTGGGCGATTGCCTTTACCAGGCGCTGGGCAGCAAACGCGGCATTGAACGCTACGGCTACTGCCTCCCGATGGATGACTGCCTCTGCCAGGTCAGCCTCGATTTCGGAGGCCGTCCCTGGCTGGTATGGAAGGCCGAGTTTCACCGCGAAAAAATCGGTGAGATGCCCACCGAAATGTTCCTTCATTTCTTCAAGTCGCTCAGTGACGCTGCCCGCATGAACCTCAACATCCAGGCAGAGGGACAGAACGAGCACCACAAGATAGAAGGTATCTTCAAGGCACTGGCACGAAGCATCAAGATGGCCGTGCGGCGCGACATCTACCATTATGAAGTACCTTCCAGTAAAGGAACATTATAACAACAATCATTAACAATCCAACCTATGAAAACAAGTAAATGGAAGAACATGCTGCTCGTTGCAGCTGTCGCAGGAGCCTGCTACGGATGCAGCAGCTCCTCCAGCAAATCACCGGAAGCCCCCGAACCACCGGTTATCGATAACGGTTTCACCAAAGGAGCAGACATCAGTTGGGTGACAGAACTGGAAAGCAAAGGACACAAGTTCTACAACGCAAAGGGGGAAGAACGCGAATGTACCGCCCTGATGAAGGAACTGGGACTGAACGCCATCCGCCTGCGCGTGTGGGTAGACCCGAATGCGCACAACAACTGGTGTAATACGGCCGATATGGTGACCAAGGCACAGCGGGCAGCCGCTTTGGATATGGACGTGATGGTGGACTTCCACTACAGCGACTGGTGGGCCGATCCCGGACAACAGAACAAGCCGGCAGCCTGGAAAGGGCTGGGACTGAACGAACTGAAGAAAGCCATTGCCGACCACACCCGCGAAGTGCTGCAGGCCCTTAAGGCCAAAGGCATCGCCCCCAAGTGGGTACAGGTAGGCAACGAAATCCGTCCGGGAATGCTGTGGGATGAAGACGCCACTCTCAGTGGTGCCTCCTACGATATCAAAGCCAGTGACCTGAAAAACGGCGGAAACGGTTCGTCCGAAGTGAAATACCCAGCCAACTGGGCCAACCTCGGCAGTTTCATCACCACCGGCTACGATGCCGTGAAGGAAGTGTTCCCCGATGCCATCGTCATTGTTCATCTCGACAACGGGTACGACCAAAGTCTGTACACTTGGTTCTTCGACGAACTGAAGAAGAACGGAGGCAAATGGGACATGATCGGCATGTCCATCTATCCGTACTGGACCCAACAGGAACATCCCGACTACTCCGCAGAGAAAACCCTCTCCGACTGCATCGCCAATATCAATACGGTCAGCGCTCGCTACAACTGTGATGTCATGATTGTGGAAACAGGAATGGAATGTGCAGACGACCAAGGCAAACTCGCCGCTACAGCCACCCTGCAACAAGGAAAGACCCTGCTGAAGCAACTCCTCACCGATGCGCAGAACAAGACCAACAATCGCTGCAAAGGTGTCTTCTATTGGGAGCCCGAATGCCTCCCCAGCCAGTATCGCCTGGGCGCCTTCACAGAGAACGGTTGCTCGACAGCCATCATGGAAGCCTTCTCCGAATAATATAATAAAAGGAAGGGAAACAATTTATCATTCTGAATCGCCATTACAACGGATGTGATGGCGATTCAGAATGACAATATGACAGAATCAATTACTGATGCTGTTCACGCAACAGGTCATTGACAGTCTTCACCGGATTGAACGTACTCAGCGGCACTTCCACGAATACCGTGCTCCAGTCACTCATTGAGCCGTTCCACAGACCCGGCAATTCAAGAGCCTTCAGTTCCTTGCCGTTCTTCGACTTAAAGGAAATAAAGCCCGTAGCCTTGTCCACGTGAGCCAGCAAGTCAAACTTGTTGCCCTTGTAGTCGCGTACGGCACATACCAGATCCACCGGATTGAAGTGCGTGCCCTTTTCAAACATCGCCTTCTTCTCAGGATCCTTCATGTCAATCTGCGAGCTTTCCAGAATCTGCAGCGAAACCGTGCCGTCAGGATTATAGGCCAAGAACGGACCACCGCCCGGTTCACCCACATTCTTCACCATACCGCAGACACGCATCGGACGATTCAACTTGCTACGCAGGTAGATGACGAGATCAGCATCCTCCAGATTCTTGATATCCTCCTTGCGGCAACGCAGGTCATGCTGTACGAAATGGATGATTTCTTCCAGCTGTTCATGCGAATACTGGCCACCGTCCAGCACTTCGAGGTACTGGAATGCCTTCTGCTGCAAAGTCACCAGCACACCGGCCAGCAGCTTCTTGTAGGTCACCGTATCTTCCTTCAGACGGTCGGGCACCACATTGTCGATATTCTTGATGAAGACAATGTCCGCATCCAAGTCGTTCAGGTTCTCGATCAGGGCACCGTGGCCACCCGGACGGAACACCAGCTTGCCCTTTTCGTCGCGGAAGGGCTGGTTGTCCATCGTAGCCGCCATCGTGTCGGTGCTGGGCTTCTGTTCAGAGAACGAGATGTTGTATTCTACCCCATACTTCTGGGCATATTCTGCCACCTTGGCTTCCACCAGTTTGGCAAACAAGGCACGATGCTCCGTAGAAACCGTAAAGTGTACGTTCACCTGACCGGTCTTACCTGCAGCATACAGCGCACCTTCCACCAAATGTTCTTCCAGCGGCGTACGTACACCGTCAGCATAGCGATGGAACTTCAGCAAACCTTTCGGCAGCGCACCATAGTTCAGTCCGGCAGCCTCCAGCAGATTCGCCACCACTGCCTTGTAGTTCTTTTCTTCTACAAGCGCATCAATGGTCCTTCCGGTATTGTCCAGACAAGCAGCGTTCAGGTCGTTGAAGAAAGCAAAGCTATGGATGTGGGCGAAGAATTTCTTTTCGAAGTCTGTCGTCGGCACGTCATAGTCGGCTCCCAGGAACTCAAACATGTTCTTGAACATACGGCTGGCAGCACCCGATGCAGGCACAAACTTCACCACCTTCTTGTCGCCATCCTTATAAGCGTCCCATGCAGCCAGATAAGCCGCCTGCTCTTCGGCAGAAGGAATGAAAATACCGCCATTGTCCACCGCAGCGGCCCCCGCCAGCTTCAGGAAGGGGAAACCTTGTTCAAAACATGCCAGTTGCTCCTGGATCTGTTGCTCCGAAATACCTTTTTTCGCCAGCAACTCTTTGTCTTCTTGTGTTAACATATTCGATAAATTTAAGTAATATATACGGGTTACTCATTGAATCCTGCCCAAAAATATAAAAAAAACACAAGATTCTATCAAAAGTTGAAGAAAAAAACTACCTTTACCCGCAAGAAAGTAAATTATGCGCAAAATGGAACAATCAACTTACTTCACTGCCGGCGAACGACAGCAGTTGTTCGCCCTTTATAAGAAACTGTTGAAACTGTCGGGTGACACCCTCCAGAAAGACGATTGCCGCAAGCTCAAGGCCCTCCTTACCCGCATCATGGCCGAGGGCGGACTCCCCCGCAATGCTTTCGGAATGAATCCCGTCATCAAAGATATGCAGACGGCCGTCATCGTGGCCGAAGAAATCGGTATGCGCCGGGCGTCGATTCTGGGCATCATGCTCCATGAAATCGTGAAATGCGGACGTTGCACCTTGGCCGAAATCGAACACGCCTACGGAAAGGATGTAGCCGCCATCATCCGAGGCCTGGTCAGAATCAACGAACTCTACTCCAAAAGCCCCACCATCGAATCGGAAAACTTCCGCAACCTGCTGCTGTCGTTTGCCGAAGACATGCGTGTCATCCTCATCATCATTGCCGACCGCGTCAACCTGATGCGCCAGATCAAGGACAGCCCCAACGACAAGGAGCGTCTTCAGGTGGCCAACGAGGCCTATTTCCTATATGCGCCCCTGGCCCACAAGCTGGGCCTGTACAAACTGAAATCGGAACTCGAAGACTTGTGGCTGAAGTACACCCATCACGATATGTACTATCATATAAAGGAAAAGCTGAACGCCACCAAAGCCGCCCGCGACCGTTACATCGACAATTTCATCACCCCAATCCGGAAAAAGCTGGAGGCGGCAGGACTGCACTTCCACATGAAAGGACGCACCAAGTCCATCCACTCCATCTATCAGAAGATGAAGAAGCAAGGCTGTCCGTTCGAGGGGGTCTACGACCTCTTTGCCATCCGCGTCATCCTCGACTCCCCACAGGAGAGAGAAAAGCAGGAATGCTGGCAGGTGTACTCCATCGTCACCGACATGTACCTGCCCAATCCCAAACGCCTGCGCGACTGGCTGTCGGTGCCGAAGAGCAACGGCTACGAGTCGCTCCACATCACGGTCATGGGGCCGGAAGGGAAATGGGTGGAAGTGCAGATACGCACCGAGCGCATGGACGAAATCGCCGAGAAGGGACTGGCGGCCCACTGGCGCTACAAAGGCATCAAGGGCGAGACGGGACTGGACGAATGGCTGAACTCCATCCGGGAAACCTTGGAGAATGCCGACAACGATATGGAAGCCATGGACCAGTTCAAGCTCGACCTCTACAAGGACGAAGTGTTCGTGTTTACCCCCAAAGGCGACCTCTACAAGCTCCCGCAGGGGGCTACGGTGCTCGACTTTGCGTTCACCATCCACACCAACCTGGGCTACCATTGCATCGGTGCGCGAGTGAACGGAAAGAACGTGCAGCTGCGGCAGGTGCTGAACAGCGGTGACCAGGTGGAAATCGCCTCCTCCGCCACGCAGACCCCCAAACGCGACTGGCTGAACTTCGTCACCACCTCGAAGGCCCGCACCAAAATCCGGCAGGCCCTGAAGGAAATCGCCGCCCGACAAACCCAGTTTGCCCGCGAAGACCTGGAGCGAAAGCTGAAGAACCGGAAGATCGATTACGATGAAGCCACCCTGATGCGTCTCATCCGCAAGCTGGGCTTCAAGACGGTTACGGACTTCTACCAGAGCCTGGCCGACCAGACGACCGACCTCAACAGCATCATCGACAAGTACCAGGAAATGCAGCGGAAGGAAACGGAAAACGCCGAGGTGGTCTACCGGAGTGCCGAAAACTATAATATCCAGCACGACACCGACCTGCGGGAATTCAAAGACGATGTACTCGTCATCGACCGCAACCTGAAAGGCATCGACTTCAACCTGGCCAAATGCTGCAACCCCATCTACGGTGATGAGGTATTCGGTTTTGTCACCATTTCTGGCGGCATCAAGATTCACCGCTGCGACTGTCCGAACGCTACGGAGATGCGCTCGCGCTTCCCCTACCGCATCGTACGTGCCCGCTGGGCCGGAAAAAGCCAGGGAAAGCAGTACCCCATCACGCTCCGCATCGTGGGACACGATGACATCGGCATCGTCACCAACATCACCTCCATCATCAACAAGGAGAACAACATCCTGCTGCGTTCCATCAGCATCGACTCCCACGACGGGCTGTTCTCGGGGATGCTGACGGTCATGGTGGACGACACGTCCAAACTGGAGTCGCTCATCAAGAAGATCCGAACGGTCAAAGGCGTGAAACAGGTCAACCGCGGCTGATGTTCTTTCTTCCTTAACACTTTTACACGAATCAGGAAAAGAATTAGGCATTCAGGGGCAACGATTCTGAGAGGGAATGCGTACCTTTGCAATAAATTCAAAACCATGAAAAAGATGAAAAGATTGTTTATTTCACTGCTGATGTTGATGGTCAGCACTTGGGCGGCCTGGTCACAGGGTACGGCCGAGATGAGCTTCGAAAAAAACACCCATAATTTCGGGGCCTTCTCGGAAAGCAGTCCCAAGGTGACGTGCAAGTTCAAGTTCAAGAACACGGGAGAAAGCCCGTTGGTCATCCATCAGGCCATCGCTTCCTGCGGATGCACGGTGCCGGTCTACCCGAAAGAACCCATCCGGCCGGGAGAAGAGGGAGAAATCACCGTTACCTACAACGGGGCCGGAAAATTCCCGGGACACTTCCGCAAGTCCATCACGCTGCGCACCAATGCGAAAAACGAGGTGGTCCGCCTCTTCATCGAGGGTGACATGATGCCGAAGGAAGACTGAAGTGACACGGGCCTGTCGGGGGAAACGGGACGGCGGAGTCACCCTATCGGATACAGCCGGCTGTCGGGGGTAAACTCGAGGGAGACAACATCGAACGGAGCGACGCGGTAGGCCTGTAGCGGACCTGCCCCCTCGGCAACCGGTGCATAGTGGCTGGCCAGCCTCCGGCAGAAGGCATCGAAAGTCTCCCCGGGAAGCCGCTCCACGGCTCCGGGTGCCACCACCAGCAAGCCGCCCCACCATTCGGTGGCTGCCTGTTCGTGCGACAAGGAAGTCCAGCCCGCCACTGCTCCCCCGTCTCCGACCGTAACCACCTGAAACGACAAGAGCTGAGCCCGTGCGGGGACGAAGACACGATGGACACCTATCCTTCTCATGACGGTTCTGTCAGCAACGAATCCGGTGCGGCCGGAACAGCCGGTGCGGAAACCTTCTCCTGCTGGCGGTAACGCATCAGGTGAAGGTCATTGACCAGTACGGAACCTCTCTCCGGGACCTCTTCGGGCTGGCTGTAGTAGACAAATCCACTCACACTTTTCAGCTGCCAGGCCGAGTCCGGGCGCAAGAACAACTGCTGCGGGCCCGAAGCGGTAACAATCCGCGTGCAGCCGTCGATACTGTCGTTGTCGTAAAGCAGACGAAGCCCCATCACGACCCGGGCCTGCCTCACGGGACTTGCCTGGGGCACGAACCGGAAGTCGGCCGTCAGAGACAGGGCATCCTTCGGACGGAACGTCGTGTCGGCCTTCAGATCGAAGGACAAGCGATTGGACAGCGTCGAAGCAGAGAGCCAGTAGAGCGTACGGTCTTGCCAGATGTCCACCGTATCGCCACTTACCGACACGTCGATCTGGTTGTCGCGCTGGGCCACCTGGGCCTTCATGCGCTCCTCGTCGCGCTGGAAACGTTCGTCCAGCCGTTTGTACAATTCGGCCAGTTCCACGCCGTTGCGGGTATACCACACCATCGACGAATCAAATTCGGCCTGCGTCACCCCATGCTTCTGGAATACGTAGGCCAGATAGGCCTCCTTCTTGTATTGCTCCTGATAGGGCAACGAGGTGCCGAGCGTGGAGGCCAGGTGGTAATCGTAGAGCAAGTCCTCCATTGCCTGAGGCTGTATCACATCCGATGGAATGCGTTTGCCGCATCCCACCAGTCCGGCCAGCAGCCCGCACAACAGGGTGCCTGCCCACAGACGGTTCATGACCGGCCTCCTTTCTCCTGCGGTGGGTTTTTCTCCCTACCTTCCCCGCTGAGGGACGAACTGTAGAAAAGCAGCAGGGCAACGATGCCACAACTGATGGCCGCATCGGCAAAGTTGAAAATGGGACTGAAGAAGATGAAACGGTCACCGCCCACCATCGGCATCCAATCGGGCCAATACGTATCGATAATAGGGAAATAGAACATGTCGACCACCTTGCCGTGCAGCCAACTGGAGTAGCCTTCCCCCACCGGCACCCATTGCGCCACCTGGTCGGGCAGGCTGGCCGAGAACACCTCGCCATAAAACACGCAGTCGATGATATTGCCGATGGCACCTGCCAGGATAAACGACAGGCAGACGATATAGCCCGTCTGATACCGGTGGGACTGATGGACAATCCTGTACAGGTAACCGGAGATGAGAATGACAGCCACAATGCGGAACAGGGTCAGGAAGAGCTTGGCGAAAATCTCCATGCCGAACGCCATCCCGTTGTTCTCGGTGAAATAAATGTAAAACCAGTCGGCTATGTGGATGCGCTCGTAGAGGAACATGTTGGTCTTGACAGCGATTTTGATGAGCTGGTCGATGGCCAGCACCATCACGACAATGGCAACCGCCAGCCGGCCTTGGGTTAGGAACTTCAGTTTTTTCATGCACATTCAACTTATTGAAAAGGCCACAGATTTCCGATGGACATCCTCCACCTGCCATCTGTGGCCATCCGTTATACTGTATTCTTTTTTTGAAGGAAGTCACCGCTTCCCCTGCTTGGCCTCAATGCTGAGCGTAGCATGAGGCACCGCCCGCAACCGCTCTGCCGGAATCAGCTTGCCTGTTTCCCGGCAAATGCCGTAGGTCTTGTTTTCGATGCGTACCAAGGCAGCCCGCAGGTTCTGGATGAACTTCATCTGGCGGGAAGCCAGACGCGTAGTTTCTTCCTTGGACAAGGTGTTGGCACCTTCCTCCAGTACTTTATACGTGGGGGATGTGTCGTCCACATCGTTTCCGTCCAGATTCATGATACTGTTTCTCAATTTCTCATAGTCGCGCTCGGCGAGCTGAAGTTTTTCCATGATTATGGCGCGGAACTCTTCCAGTTCTGCGTCAGAATACCTTGTTTTTTCAGCCATAGTGTTAAGTTCTAAATAATATGTTAATTAATAGAATCCATCCGGAAAGAAGCAGTTCCTTCCGGATGGATAGGTTCCTATCACAATTTGGTCACTTTGACAGCCAAGGAGAAGTCATCCAGATCGAGCGGCGTTCCGTCGGCCACTTCGTCTGCCAGCTCCAGGTCGGTTGCCAAAACCTGTCCGCAAATATAGGCTTTATATTCGGTAACCGCATCATCCGATGCCGGATTTTTCGATAAGGTCACGCGAATCTTGTCCGTAATTTCGAATCCGCTGCTCTTTCGCAGGTTCTGGATGCGGTTGACCAGTTCGCGGGCGATGCCTTCGCGGCGCAGCTCGTCCGTCACCAGCACTTCCAGGGCCACTGTCAGACGGCCTTCATTGGCCACCAGCCAGCCCGGGATGTCTTCGCTGAAGATTTCCACGTCGGTCACTTCCACCGTAGCGGCCCCGCTCTCCAACTCGAAGGTGAAGCGGCCGGCCTTTTCGAAAGCGGCAATGTCTTCCTGACTCATGGCGGTCACGGCAGCAGCCACCGCCTTCATCTGCTTGCCGAACTTCGGGCCCAGTTTCTTGAAGTCGCACTTCACTCGCTTCACCAATACGCCGGAAGCCCCTTCCACGAACTTCAGTTCCTTCACGTTCACTTCGCTCATGATCAGCTCCTTCACGGCTTCGATATGGCGTTTCTGGGCCTCATCCACCACCGGAATCATCACACACTGCAGCGGCTGGCGCACCTTGATGTTCACCTTGCGGCGCAGGGCCAGCACCATGGAAGTCACGTCTTGTGCCATCTGCATCCGCTGTTCCAGTTCTTCATTGATCAGGCGGTCGTCGGCCACGGGGAAATCAGCCAGATGGACAGAGGCAGCCGTTTCGCGTCCGGTCACCGTCACGAGGTCAGTGTACAGGCGGTCGGCAAAGAACGGAGCGATGGGAGCCATCAGCTTAGCGACGGTTTCCAGACAGACATACAGGGTCTGGTAGGCCGACAGCTTGTCTGCCGACATCGCACTGCCCCAGAAACGCTTGCGGTTCAGGCGCACGAACCAGTTGCTCAGGTTGTCGTTCACGAAGTCGTTGATGAGACGGCCCGCCTTGGTGGGTTCGTAGTCGGCATAGCAGGCATCCACATTCTTGATGAGCGAGTGCAGCAGCGACAGGATCCAGCGGTCGATTTCGGGACGTTCCTCCATCGGCACGTCGTCCTCGGCATAGCAGAAACCGTCCACATTAGCATAGAGGGCGAAGAATGAATACGTATTATAGAGGGTTCCGAAGAACTTGCGGCGCACTTCGTCCACCCCGTCCTGGTCGAACTTCAGGTTGTCCCACGGCGAGGAGTTGGTAATCATGTACCAGCGCAAGGGGTCGGAGCCGAACTTCTCGATGGCACCGAAGGGATCCACCGCATTGCCCAGACGCTTCGACATCTTGTTACCGTTCTTGTCGAGCACCAGTCCGTTGGAAATCACGTTCTTGTAGGCCACACTGTCGAACACCATCGTGGCGATGGCATGGAGCGTGAAGAACCATCCGCGGGTCTGGTCTACCCCTTCGGCAATGAAGTCGGCAGGATAATAGCTGCCGCTGTCGATGAGTTCCTTGTTCTCGAACGGATAATGCAGCTGTGCATAGGGCATCGAGCCCGAGTCGAACCACACGTCGATGAGGTCGGCTTCGCGCTTCATGGGCTGTCCGGAGGGAGACACCAGCACAATGTCGTCCACATACGGACGGTGCAGGTCAATCTTGTCATAGTTTTCCTTGGCGTAGTCGCCCGGGACGAAGC
Source organism: Phocaeicola plebeius (assembly GCA_022767125.1). GTDB lineage: Bacteria > Bacteroidota > Bacteroidia > Bacteroidales > Bacteroidaceae > Phocaeicola > Phocaeicola plebeius_C. The sequence continues at coordinate 3,574 of JALEPZ010000104.1, read as the reverse complement.
CCAGCTGGCGGTAGGGGTTTTCGGTCATGAATCCGGCAGCCACCGACTTCTCAATTTCGGCATAGAGTTCGGCCACCGAACCGATGCAGATTTCCTCGCCGCTTTCGCTGCGCCAGATAGGCAGCGGCGTGCCCCAGTAGCGCGAACGGCTCAGGTTCCAGTCGTTGAGGTTCTCCAGCCACTTACCGAAGCGGCCCGTTCCCGTCGATTCCGGTTTCCAGTTGATGGTCTTGTTCAGCTCCATCATGCGCTCCTTGCAGGCCGTAGAGCGGATAAACCAGCTGTCCAGCGGATAGTAGAGCACCGGCTTGTCCGTCCGCCAGCAGTGCGGATAGTTGTGCACGTGCTTCTCGGTCTTGAAGGCCCGTCCGGCCTGCTTCATCTTCATGCAGATATATACGTCGAGACTTTCCGCAGCCTGCGCGGCCGCTTCGTCGTACTTGCCGTCGACGGTGAACTGCGGGTCGTAGGCATTCTTCACCCAGCGGCCGGCATATTCGCCATACAAGTCCGTATTCACGCATTCCTCTACGAAGCGTTCGTCCAGTTCCTCCAGCAGGTAGAACTTTCCGGTCAGGTCGACCATCGGACGGGTCTCGCCCTTCTTATTGATCATAAACAGCGACGGAATGCCTGCGGCACGTGCCACATTGGCATCGTCTGCACCGAAGGTCGGAGCAATGTGGACGATACCCGTACCGTCTTCTGTCGTGACATAGTCGCCAGGGATGACGCGGAACGCCTGTGCCGAAGCATCCTGCCAGTTCCCGTTCTCGTCCAGGCTCACCGGCTTCACCCACGGCATCAGCTGCTCATACTCCATGCCCACCAGTTCGGGACCTTTGTATTCGCCCACTACCTTGAAGGGCACCAGCTTGTCGCCCGGCTTGTAGTCTTCGAGTGCCAGTCCCTCCGCCTTCTTGTTGAAGTGGTTGTAGAGCAATGCCTTGGCCAGCACCACGGTCATCTTCTCGCCCGTATAGGCATTGTAGGTCTGCACCGCCACATAGTCAATCTTCGGGCCCACACACAGGGCCGTGTTCGAAGGCAGTGTCCAGGGAGTGGTGGTCCAGGCCAGGAAATACGGAGTCCCCCACTCGGCCATTTCCGGTTTGGGGTTCTTCATCTTGAACTGGCCTACCACGGTCAGGTCCTTCACGTCGCGGTAACAGCCCGGCTGGTTCAGCTCGTGCGAGCTCAGTCCCGTACCGGCTGCGGGCGAATACGGCTGGATGGTATAGCCCTTGTAGAGCAGTCCCTTCTTGTAGAGCTGCTGCAACAGCCACCAGAGAGTCTCGATGTAGCGGTTGTCGTACGTAATGTACGGATTGTCCAGGTCCACCCAGTAGCCCATCTTATGAGTAAGGTCGGTCCATTCCTTGGTGAACTTCATCACATCGGTGCGGCAATGGCGATTGTAGTCCGCCACGCTGATACTCTTGCCAATATCTTCCTTGGTGATGCCCAGGGCCTTTTCAACGCCCAGTTCCACCGGCAGTCCGTGCGTGTCCCAGCCGGCCTTGCGCTTTACCTGGAATCCCTTCATGGTCTTGTAGCGGCAGAACGTATCCTTGATGGTACGTGCCATTACGTGGTGAATGCCCGGCATTCCGTTGGCTGAGGGAGGTCCTTCGTAAAACACGAAGGAAGGATGCCCCTCACGTTCTGTCATACTGCGGGAAAAGATGTCGTTTTCATCCCATTTCTTCAACACTTCCTTATTGACTTCCGAAAGGTTGAGCTGAGAATATTCCGTAAATTTCTTGCTCATATATCTTAGTATTGTTCTTTGTTCCGTAATCCGTATAGCGGGTGAAAGATAGCCTTTTGCAGCTTCCGCACACCCTCCTCCAAATTAGGCTGCAAATTTATAAGAAATTGAGGAAACCCAAAAAGATTTTGGAATAATTTGTGCAAACCCGCAGCCATTGGTCGTCCGAATCCGCCCTGCCCCGTGATTTTTTACCAATTTCCGCTTTCACTCCTGATTTTTTGCGTACTTTTGCGGCCATTACCAATTCATCAATAACAGTTTTATGAGCATCTTATCGATTCGTATCTTCAAGAAATGGACCTCTGTCAGCCTGGTGGCCCGTATCGTCATCGGCTTGGTCATCGGTGCCCTACTGGGACTGACGGTTCCGCAATGGACGTTTTTCACGATGTTGGGCCAGGTATTCGTCAGTGCCCTCAAGGCGATTGCCCCGGTGCTGGTGGCCGTGTTGATTACCGCCTCTATCGCCAAGGCGGGAGAAGGCCTGGGCGGCCGCTTCCGTGTAGTCATCCTTTATTATATGTTCAGCACGTTCGTGGCGGCGGTCTGTGCCGTCGTAGGGAGTTTCCTGTTTCCCGTCACACTGCAGCTCAAGGATGCTGCCGACGCCGCCGCTCCCAGCGCCCTGACCGATGTGTTCTCGAACCTGCTCACCAACATGGTGTCCAATCCCCTGCTGTCGGTGTCGGGAGCGAACTATGTGGGCATCCTGTTCTGGGCCGTCATTGCCGGCTTCGCGCTGAAGCTGAAAGCCAGCGCAACGACCATCGGTGTCGTCAGCGACCTGGCGGAAGTGATTTCCATGGCCGTGAAATGGGTCATCCAGTTCGCCCCGTTCGGCATCCTGGGACTGGTGTTCACCGCGGTGTCCGAAGGAGGGCTTGAGGTCTTCACCACCTACGGACAGCTGATACTGCTGCTGGTGGGCTGCATGCTGGTGAACGCCCTGCTGTCCAATCCGCTCATCTCGTTCCTGATCCTGAAGAAGAATCCCTATCCCTTGCTGCTGCTGTGTCTGAAGGAAAGCGGACTGAACGCGTTCTTCACCCGCTCGTCGGCAGCCAATATTCCCATTAATATGGGACTGTGCCAAAAGCTGGGCCTCGACAAGGAATTCTATTCCGTGAGCATTCCGCTGGGGGCCACCATCAACATGAGCGGGGCGGCGGTGACCATTACCGTCATGACCTTGGCCGTTACCCATACCATGGGAGTAGAAGTCAGCTTCATTTCCGCCCTGTTCCTCGGCATCATCGCCACCCTGGGGGCCTGTGGCGCATCGGGGGTGGCCGGCGGCTCCCTGCTGCTCATTCCCATGGCCTGCTCGTTCTTCGGCATCGGCAACGACATTGCCATGCAGGCAGTGGGGGTAGGATTCATCATCGGTGTCATCCAGGATTCGGTCGAAACGGCCCTCAATTCCAGCAGCGACGTGTTCTTTACGGCCACTGCCGAGTATTACGACCGGGCAAAGCACCCGGCAGCCCCCCAAAAGGCATCGATTCCTCCGCTGCGATAACCGGCTGGAACAAAGCGCAAAGCAGCTTTCGCGCCTGCTCCCGGCAAAAAATTATCAAAAATAATCGGTAAAATGTTTGGTGGAATCGGAGAAACATACTACCTTTGCAACCGCAAACGAGAAACGAAGCACTCTTAGCTCAGTTGGTAGAGCAACTGACTCTTAATCAGTGGGTCCAGGGTTCGAATCCCTGAGAGTGTACTTCGGAACGAGTTGTACGGGAAATTTGACAGTTTATAGTTGGATGCACTCTTAGCTCAGTTGGTAGAGCAACTGACTCT
>JALEPZ010000078.1 GCA_022767125.1 Phocaeicola plebeius | reverse complement strand
TGGTCTTCACTTTTTTCTCCCTTACCTTATACTGGCGAAGGAAATCACAATAGACAAGGTCTGTCAGCAGGTCGCCCAGATGACCGTTGTTACTACCGCCCAGCTGTTCACGTATCTCTTCGCGAGTCATTCCCGATGGCTTTGCCGCCAGCAGCTTAATGACAGCAAGATAAGGTCCTGGATTCCTGAAAAGAGAAGCAAATAGCCGTCTGTATTCTTTCTGTAGTTCTCCATTCTCAGAGAAAAACAGGCGGTCAATTCCTTGTGCCGGACTTTCATCGGTACAACTTTTTCTCGAAAAACCGTCGATAGCGGGCGAAAATATACACAAAAACTTCAACTTTCGCCCATTATCGTAATATTTTCCACATTTTGTTCATCTTGTTCTGGTTCCTCTTATACTACTAAAAACAGAATATGAGACCATGTTTTACCATGATACCGATGATAGATGACTTCAAGCATCGTTTCAATCTGGGTAAAGACTTATCGTCAGCTATTCCGACAAGCGTGCGAAGAAGGATGCCTACAACCGTGACCGTGGTATTGCCCGATTGGGAAAAGCCTATAGGCTTGGTGCTTTGTTCTGAGACCAGTTCGGACTCACGTTGAATTTCAACTTTTTTAAGCCCCTTCCGTGCAGTCGGTTCCCGTTTTATTTGTTTCTTTAGAAAACAATCTTTATTTGAACGGAATCATGAACAGAATCATGAACAGAACCATGAAGAAGATAGCCAGGATGTGCGGACTGGTCCTCTGGGCCAGCCTGATGGCCGTGGGCAGCTACGCACAGACCTACGGACAGATGTGGAAGAAAGTGGAAAGCCTGCAGCAGCAGGACTTGCCCCGGTCGGTGCTGGAGGCCCTGGCGGAAATCTCGGACAAGGCCACGGCGGAGCACAATGTGCCGCAGCTGATGAAGGCCACCCTGCTGCGCGCGGACACGCGGATCCAGCTGACGCCCGACAGTGCCGCCGCCGAACGGGAGGCACTCAGGGAATGGGCCGGGAGCGAGCAGGACCCGGTGGCGAAGGCGGTGCTCTGGCACGTGATGGGCACCCGGTGGCTGGAGGCTTTCCCGAACGATACCCGCGAGGCCATCCGCTGCTTCCGCCGCTCCTTGCAGGACGGCCAAAGGCTGGCCGAGGTCGATGCCCGCTCGTTCCGCCCGATGACGGTTTCGGGCACGCTCAGCGAACGCTATTTCGACGACAATCTCTACGACCTGCTGGTGAGGCAGGCCATCCGCCGACTCTCCACGCAGGCCGACTGGACGCAGCGCAACGAGGCCCTGGAGGTCTGCTACGACTGGTATGGCCAGCTCTACGGCCATTATGCGGCGAAGGGCCTCCGCACGGCGGCTTTCCTGACCCGCGAGGCACAGCTCTGGTTCCGCCTGGAGCAGATGGGGCATCTGCGCCGCTATGCCCTGGCTCCCGACGAGGCGGAGCGGCAGCTCTGGGAACTGGCCGAGGCGTATGCCGACCTGCCCGTGGCCGCCGATGCCTACACGAAGCTGGCGGAGTGGCATTACCGGGCCGACCGGCGGGCCAAGGTGGCCGAAGTGGCCGAGGAGGGACTGCGCCGCTATCCGAAAGGAGAGTGGGCCGCCGAGCTGCGCCGCTACCTCCGCATGGCGAAGCGTCCGTCGCTCCAGGTGCGCATTCCCTTTGCCTATCCGGGCCGGACGGCCGATGTGGAGGTCAGCTTTGCCAACCTCACTGGCGTCACCTTCGAGTGGTACCGGCTGGACCTGCCCTCCCTCTCGCCCCGGCTGAGGGAGGAGCGGAAGGCGGCGGAGCTGCTGAAGCAGTACGGACGGAAGGTGGCCTCGGCCTCCTGCCGCCTGGTGCCCCGGAAGGACTATGCGCAGGCCGACACGACCTTGCGCGTGGCCTTGCCTGAGGCCGGCATCTACGTGATGAGGCAGGTGCCTGAGGGCCATACCGACAGGGCCGCCTGCACGCTGGTGCGCCTCTCTCCCTACCAGGCCGTCTGCCTGCCGGTGGACAAGACCCGCAGCGAGTGGGTGGCCGTGGACAAGCTGACCGGACAGCCGGTGCCCGGGGCGGAGCTGGCCGTCTATACCTACGAGCAGGGCGAATACCGCGTCCGCCGGGTCTGTCCGACGGACGCGAAGGGCAGCACCATGCTGGAACTGCCGCAGACGGGCAACTGGTATGCCCACGTGCGCACGGCGGGCAACGACTACATGCCGCTGGAGCGGCTGGGCCGTGCCTGGGCACCAACGTCGGTCGGCAGCGGGGAGGAGGAAGGGCGGCTGCGAGCGTCGCTGTTCACCGACCGTGCCCTCTACCGCCCCGGACAGGCCGTGCATGTGTCGGGAGTCGTCTGGCGGCAGTACGGCGATTCGGCGAGGGTGGCCGAGGGGGTGCGGCAGGTGCTCACCCTTTCCTCGGGCGGCGATGAGGTGGCCCGCCAGGAGGTGGTCGCCGACGCCATGGGCACCTTCCGTGCCGACTTCGTGCTGCCGCAGCCCCTGCGCCCCGGCACCTACCTGCTCCGCACGCCGCAGGCCGTCCGTACCCTTCGGGTAGAGGAGTACAGGCGGCCCACGTTCGAAGTGGCTTTCCGGCCCTGTCCGTCGGCCTATACGGCGGGCGATTCCGTCTGCCTCACCGCCCGTGCCGCCACCTTTGCCGGTGCACCGGTGCGCGAGGCTGCCGTGCGCTGGCGGCTCGTGCGCCAGGAGCGGCGGTGGTTCCGATGGGGCGCCGTGCACGAAGAGGAGCTGCTGGCGGCGGAGGCGGCCACCGATGCCGAAGGCCGCTTCCAGGTGGCGGGCCGGCTGGCGGCCCCTGCCGACTGGCGTCCGGACGAACCCGGCACGGGAGGCTGCTACTACGTCTACCGCTTCGAGGCGGCGGTGACCGACAAGGCCGGTGAGACCCGCACGGCTCAGTCCGACCTGCCCGTGGCGCAGCGGTCGGTGGGCCTGCAGGCGAAGGGCCTGCCCGAGGTGTGGCTGAAGGAACGCCCTGCCCCCATACAGTTCCAGGCCTTGAACCTGAACGACCAGCCGGTGGCGCTGACCGTCGGCTGGCAGGTATGGTCGGTCGACCAGCAGGGGAATCCCGTGGCCGCCGTCTGCCAGGGAGAGGCTGCCTCCAACCGCTCCTGCCTCCCCGAGGGCTGGCAGGAGCTGCCTTCGGGCCGTTACCGCCTGCTGCTCACGGCCACCGACGGGCAGGGACGGCGGTGCGAGGCCCGACAGGACTTCCTGGTCTTCTCGCAACACGACAAGACGGTGCCCTACGAAACCGCCGCCTGGTTCTACCAGGACGCCGCCACCTTTCCGGCCGATGACACGCCCGACGGGCAGCCCGCCTGTTACGTGGGCACCAGCCTCCGCGACGTGTACCTGATGGTCGATGTCTACAGCGGCGACCGCCGCATCGAGTCGCGCCGCCTGCAGCTCGACCGCGAGGTGCAGGCCCTCCGCTTTCCCTATCGTGCCGACTACGGCGACGGCCTGCTGGTGAGTCTGGCCTTCGTGAAAGAGGGTGCCTTCTACACCCGCACGTTCCGCATCGAGCGGCCCCTGCCCGATAAGCGGCTGCAGCTGCAGTGGACCTCGTTCCGCGACCGCCTGCAGCCGGGCAGCGAGGAGGAATGGAAACTGCGGGTGACGGGCCGCGACGGCCGGCCCATACAGGCCAGCTTCATGGCCACGCTCTACGATGCGTCGCTCGATGCCCTGTCGCCCCACGACTGGAACTTCTCGCTGGGACAGGTGCGCCGCCTGCCTGCCTATCGGCCCGGCACGGCAGGGAGCGGGGCAACCGTCTGGCTGGCGGCAGAGTTCCCCTACCTGCGGCTCACGGGCGGCATCCGGGTGCTCGACGGCGACTACAGCCGCCTGTTCGAGACCGTCCCCTGGCAGGGCCGCCGCCTCTATGCCTTGCCTGCAGACCTTCGGGCAGAGAACGGGGTGCTGGCCGCCCGGAGCGATGCGGGCCTGCGGATGGCTGCCGCCCGGAGCGATGCGGGCCTGCGGATGAAGACCGCCCTGCCCCCAGCCGCTGCGGAGGCAGTAGCAATGGAAACGGCGGAGGAAGCCGACGACGGACAGGCCTTCGGCACCGGGGCGGCTGCGGAGGAATTTCCGCCGGTGGCCCTGCGCGGCGACTTTTCCGAGACGGCCTTCTTCTATCCCTGCCTGACGACCGACTCGCTGGGCGAGGTGGGCTGGCGCTTCACCCTGCCCGACGCCCTGACGCGCTGGCGGCTGCTGGCCTTTGCCCATACCGCCGACATGGACTACGGGCTGTGTAGGGCCGAGGCGACCGCTTCGAAGGACTTCATGGTCCAGCCCCACCTGCCGCGCTTCCTGCGCCGGGGCGACCGGGCCGTCGTGGCGGCCTCGCTCGTCAACCTGTCTCAGCAGGCGGTGAAGGGCAAGGCCTGCCTGGAGCTGAGAGACCCGATGACCGAGCGGGTGGTGAAGCGGTCGGTCTGCCCGTTTGAGGTGGAGGAGGGGGCTACCGGACGGGTGGCCTTCGACCTGCAGGTGCCCGAGGGCCACGACCTGCTGGTGTGCCGCATTGCTGCCGACGGAGGATCGCTGGCCGACGGCGAGCAGCGCTACCTGCCGGTATTGTCCGACCGCCAGTGGGTGACGGAGACCGTGCCGTTCGTGCTGGCCGACGGCGAGGTACGGACCGTCCGGCAGCAGGACCTGTTCAACCGCCAGAGCCGAACCGCCGAGGGCCATCGCCTCACCGTGGAGCTGACGGCCCGTCCCGACGGACTGGCGCTGCAGGCACTGCCCGTCTTGGGCGACCCGCAGACCGAGGATGCCCTGGCCTGGGGCACGGCCTTCTATGCCCAGTCGCTGGCGGCCTTCATCGTCGACTCCCGTCCCCACCTGCGCCGGCAGCTGGAGGCGTGGCGGCAGCAGGCGGTCACCGCCGGAGAGGCGGCGGGACGGCTGGCGGCCGATGCCGACCTGAAGGACTTGCTGCTGGAAGAATCTCCCTGGCTGCTGGAGGCCCGCGAGGAGGGCGAACGCCTGCGGCGGATGGCCCTGTTCTTCGAGCTGAACGGCATGAAGCAGCGGCGGCAGACGGCCATCGACCGCCTGCGGGAGCTGCAGGGAGCCGACGGCTCGTGGAGCTGGTACCGGGGGATGGAAGGCAGCAGGGCGGTCACGGTGAGGCTCGTGGAACTGCTGGCCCGCCTGCAGGCCATGGGGGTGGATGTCGGTGACGATGCCCGGCAGCTCTACTTCCGCGGCCTCGGTTGGCTGAAGGGGCAGGTGGAAGCCTGCTACCGCCGCCAGCAGGAGCAGCCCTCGACGGAGGCTTCGCTCTCGCCCGCCAGCTACGTGGTGCACTATCTCTATTGCTGCGCCGTCGACCCCGAAGCCGCTGCCCGGGCCGACCGGAAAGTGAACGACGGGTTCCTCCGCCAGCTGGAGGACCGCTCGGCGGAATACAGCATCCGCGAGAAGGCCCTCATCGCCCTCGTCCTCCACGGGGCCGGAAGGCAGCAGCAGGCCGCCACGCTGGTGCGTTCCATCCGGGAATACCTGACGGGCACCGACGAGACGGGCCGCTATTTCGACACGCCGAAAGCCGGCTATTCGTGGGAGAGCTACCGCATCCCCACCCAGGTGGCTGCGCTGGAGGCCCTGGTGCGCATCGCCCCCGACGAGGCCGTGGAGGAAGCCATGAAGTGGTGGCTGCTCCGCCAGAAGCAGGTGCAGGTGTGGGAGTCGCCCTTGGCCACAGCCGACGCGCTCTATGCCTTCTTCTGCCTGGGCACTCCGCGCCCGGAGCAGGGAGGCACGCTGACCGCCCAAGTGGGGCGGGAGCAGGTGGTGACCCCGGATGACGGACTGGGGTACGTGCGCCGCACCTGTACTGGCACTGATGCCGTGCGCCCGGATATCCGGATCCGCCGGGAAGGCGAAGGCAGGGGCTGGGGAGCCGTCTATGCCCAGTATTCCGAGAAGATGGGACGGGTGAAGGCCGCAGCGGGCCAGGGCCTGCAGCTTGAACGCACTTACTTGCGCCACGGGAAGGCCCTGACGGCGGCAGACCGCCTGACGGTGGGCGACCGCCTGACCGTCCGCCTCACCCTCACCGCCGACCGCGACATGGATTTCATACAGCTGAAAGACAGCCGCCCGGCGTGCATGGAGCCGGTGGAGGCCCTGTCGGGCTACGGCTGGCAGAACGGGACGCCTTGTTTCCGTGCGTTCCGCGAGGCCTCCACGCAGTTCTTCATCGACCGCCTGCGGAAGGGTACGCACGTGCTGGAATACGAGGTCTTCATCGACCGCGCCGGCACTTATCAGGCCGGCAGTGCCACGGCCCAGTCGGCCTATTCGCCCGAATGGGCCGCACGCACGGGGGAGTCTGTTCTAAAACCTTGTACCACCTATCCAACTGTCATGCTGAACGGAGTGAAGCATCTGAATGCATCCACTTTTCGCTAACAGATTTCTCACTCCGTTCGAAATGACAGGGGAAAAGAAGAGATTTCTCACAAAGTTTTTTTATTGTCATGCTGAACGGAGTGAAGCATCTGAATGCATTCACTTTGTGCTAACAGATTTCTCACTCCGTTCGAAATGACAGGGGGAAGGGAGAGATTTCTCACTCCGTTCGAAATGACAGGAAAAAAAGGAAGAGATTTCTCCCTTTCCTATTGGGGAGAAAAAACGAAGAGAGTGTGTCGAAACCTCAACGATACAGGTTTCGACACACTCTCTTGGACGGCTGGATGGCTTATACCAGATGGGCAATCAGCTCTTCGCGCTCACCGGCCAGCAGGTCGATGACTGGCAGCTCGATCATGGTGTAGCAACCCGGCTGCTGACGCATGGAGGCACGGGCCACGCAGACCAGTACCTGGGCGGTGAGGGCAGGGTTGTTGATTTTCATGTCGAACTCGAACAGCTGGTTGTGGGTCTTGCCCGAAACACCCTTGCGGACCAGGTTCACTCCGTGGCCTACATCGTTCAGGTCGTCCACGCAAGGTACCTGCTTGACATGGGTCTCGTCGTTCACGAAGTACGGGTCGGCCTTGATGGCGGCTTCTACCTGCTGGAAGTCGGCACCTTCCTCCAGCTCAACGTACACCATGCGGCGATGGATGCCGGTGCCTACGGGAATGGTCATGGACAAAGCGTCCTTCACACCTTCGATGGCACGGACAGCGACCGAGTGGCCCATGCTGCGGCCCGGACCGAAGTTCGTATAGGTAACCCCCTTCGGTGCAATGGCCTCCATCAGGGTGCGGACAATCGAGTCACTTCCCGGATCCCATCCGGCCGAGATGACTGCCACGGCCTGGTGCTCCTTGGCCGTTTCGGCCAGGGAGCGGCGCAGTTGGGTAATCTGGGTATGGATGTCGAAGCTGTCCACGGTGTTGATGCCCAGGGCCAGGATTTCCTTGGCATACTGTTCCACGCTGCGGGTCGGTGTGGCCAGGATGGCTACATCGACATCTTGCAGTTCGTGGATATCCTTCACTACCGGATAGGCAGCCAGTTCTGCGGGCTTGTTCGCATCTCCGTTGCGGCGTACCACGCCGGCAATCTCAAAATCTGCGGCAGCTTCCAGCGCTTCGATGGTAAACTTGCCGATATTGCCGTAGCCTACTACGGCGGCTCTAATTTTCTTCATATTGGTTATTTATGATGATTTTTTTTATTACATTAGCGGGGCAAAGGTAATCAATTCGCTCCAGTTTGCCGAACTTTGCGGCGACGGATTTTCAAAAATATCGGCCTCTACTTACGATTTATTAGTTTCTTCTCCGTATTTTTGCGCTGGAATTATAAACTGTAAGAAAATCATGATTGAATTTATCAAAGGAGAACTTGCGGAACTGACGCCTGCCCTGGCGGTGGTGGACTGTCATGGGGTGGGCTATGGCATCAATGTGTCGCTCAATACCTATTCGGCCATTCAGGGGAAGCGGGAAGTGAAACTCTATATCTACGAATCCATCCGGGAGGATGCGTACCAGCTGTATGGCTTCTCGACCCGGCAGGAACGCGAACTGTTCATGCTGCTTATCAGCGTGTCGGGCATTGGTGGCAATACGGCACGGATGATCCTGTCGGCCCTGTCGCCTGCCGAACTGTGCAGTGTGGTGAGCAGCGGCAACGAGAAACTGCTCAAGACGGTGAAAGGCATCGGCCTGAAGACGGCGCAGCGCATCATCGTGGAGCTGAAGGACAAGATGGACGCCGTGGGCATGGAGGCCCTGCCGGGACAGTCTGCCTCGCGCCAGCCGCTGGCCGCCAACCAGGAAGTGTACGAGGAAGCGGTGGCGGCCCTTACCATGCTGGGCTTTGCGGCCGCTCCCTCGCAAAAGGTGGTGTCGGCCCTGCTGCAGGAAGAGCCCGACGCACCGGTGGAGAAAGTCATCAAGCTCGCCTTGAAGCGGCTGTGACGGCCGGCACTGCCGCTTCAAGGCGGGCCTGACGGCCGACGCTGCTCCGGCTGTGGTGAGGAGAGCCGTCCTGTTAATGAAGCGTCCTGTTAATGGAGCGTCCCGTTAGCGGAGCCGTCCCGTTAGCGGAGCAGTTCCTGCGTCGGCACGGCCACTATCTCCTGGGTACGGATGCCGGGCTTTGTCTCGCCGCATATCATATAAAGGAACTGGCGATGGTGCACCAACACGCCGCCGGCCTTGTTCGTTCCGTCGGGCATCGGATGCGTGCTCCATCGGCGGTCGTTCAGGTGGTAGACCAGTAGGTCGCGATTGAACTTGTACCATTCGCGCGGCCGTTTCAGGTAATCGGCCGGTGCCTTTCCTTCCACCGCTTCCTTGAAGATGGCATAGTTCACCCCTCCGGCCAGGATAAGGCAATCGTCGATGCAGACTCCGCTTCCGCCCACCAGGCAGCGCGGGGTTCCTTCGGCATCGGCCGGCAGCTGAGCTTCTTCTGCCCATTCCCGGGTCGTGAGGTCGTAGCGGAGGATGTTGGTCGAGAGGGTGCTTTCACCGTCCTGCTGGCGGGCATCGAAGCCCCCGATGAGGTAGAGCGAGGAGGCGTGGGCCAACACGATGGGTTGCACCCTGCGCGGACCGGGATAGTCGCAGAGCTTCTCCCAGGCTTCGGGGCGGTTCAGGTCGAGGGCATAGACCCCTTGCCCCCGGTCGGTTTGGTTGCCGCCCGTCACGATGACCTTGCCGTCGGCATAGGCCCCTCCGGCATTGTCGATGGTGAGCGGAAGGGAAGGGAGCGGGGACGTGATGAGCTGCCGGGCATCGTCGTCCCACTGCAGCAGGAAGGCGGACGACAGGGAAGAACAGTCGTTCTGTCCGCCCACGCAGACAATGCCTTGCGGCACCTGGATGCTGGCTCCATAGGCCGTGGGGACGGGCAGGGAGGCCAGCGGCATCCACTGGGCGGAGGAAGACGTGAGCGACAGTCCGTAGGTTTCGGCATAGAAGGCTTTCCGGCCGCCTTCCGCGGCGGGCACATCGGGAAAGTTGCAGCCGCCGGCCACGACCAGCCGGTTGGACAGGCAGCCGGCAAAGGGGGCAGACACGCCGCCGATGACCGGGTAGTCGGGGAGAGAGGGGGCTGACACCGAACCGCTTCCGCAACTGCTGCAGAGGGCGGTGACGAAGGCGAGACAGCCGGGCAAAAAGCATCTTTTCAATCTATTCATGGCTTGGGTTGGTTTTAAGCATATAAAAATGGGATGAATTTCCTGCAATAAAAGTACATATTTTGAGTGAATCTCGCCGACTTTTTAAACAAATAAAACAAAAAAGAACATATATATCGATATTTTCTCTGTATATTTGTCGTCTAATATGAAAAACTGTAAGTATGACACCGAAATTGTTGGCTGATATAGAAAAGGGAACGAAAGGGTCCCTGACGAAGAAAAAGATAATCCAGTATTATCTTCACGCACGCTCTTCCACAATTCCGGACTTGGCCAAGGAGCTGGAACTAAGCATCCCGACCGTTGCCAAGTTTCTAAACGACATGATCAAGGAGGGGGTGATTGCAAATTATGGGAAACAGGAAGCAGGCGAAGGGCGACCGCCAGCCTTGTATGGACTGAATCCGCAGGCCGGGTATTTTATAGGCGTTGATATCAAGAAGTTTTCCGTGGATGTGGCGTTGATGGACCTGATGGGCGACGTGGTGACGATGAAAGAGGACATTCCGCTCTTGTGCGAGAATACGGAGGCCTATCTGGATGCCTTGTGCCAGACGGTCAGGGAGTTTATCGGTACCACCCAGCTCGACCACGACCGCCTGCTGAACATCTGCGTGAACATCTCCGGACGCGTCAATCCGCAGACCGGCTTCAGCCATATCTTGTTCAATTTCGACGAACGGCCCTTGGCGCAGGTGCTGACCGAAAAGATGGGTTATCCGGTCTGCATCGACAACGACACGCGGGCCATGGCCTACGGCGAGATGATGAAAGGGGTAGTGAAGGATGAACAGAACATTATTTTCATCAACATCAGCTGGGGGCTCGGGGCCGGACTGATTCTCAATGGCGATGTGTATATGGGTAAGTCGGGCTTCTCGGGCGAGTTTGGTCATTTCAACGTGTTCGATAACGAGATTATCTGCCATTGCGGCAAGCGGGGTTGCCTGGAGACGGAGGTGTCGGGGGCCGCGCTCTACCGCAACCTGTTTGTCTCGCTGAAAGAGGGCAAGCAATCCATTCTGTCGAAGCTGATTGATGAAGGCAAGCAGCCGTTGACCCTGAAGGACATTGTGTGTGCCACCAACCGGGAGGATGTGTTGTGCATCGAACTGGTGGAGGAAATCGGTCAGAAGCTGGGCCGCTACCTGGCGGGGCTCATCAACCTGCTGAATCCGGAACTGGTGGTGGTGGGCGGCGTGCTGGCCGAGACGGGCGACTATCTGCTGCAGCCTGCGATAACGGCGGTGCGGAAGTATTCGCTGAACCTGGTGAACCGCGACACGGCCATTGTGCTTTCCCAGTTAGGCCCTCGTTGCGGGGTTATCGGTGCCTGTCTGCTGGCGCGGAAGAAACGGCTGGAATGAGGCCGGCGGCGCAATGCCAGTCTGCCCCCCCCAAAAAAAAAAAACGAAAGTGAAGAATCTGTTAGGCCAATGTCTGCAGATTCTTCACTTTTCGTTTTTTCGGGGGGAGCCTGTCCGAAAACCTTGGGTCACCTATCCATCTGTCATGCTGAACGGAGTGAAGCATCTGAATGCATCCACTTGCGCTAACAGATTTCTCACTCCGTTCGAAATGACAGGGCAAAAGGAAAGCGGAAAACAATTCCCGGACAGCCTGGGGGCTGACAAGCGAGTGGCCCTGTTTTCACCGCCGGCTTATCTCGGCATGATGGTGAAGCCCCACTTGTATTCCTTGTTGGCCGGAATCAGGTACTGCGGGTCGGGAATGGCGCCCCAGCTGTCGTAGCCGCCTACTCCCATCTGACGCATGTCGACGCAGACTTCCACGAAGTTGCGCGGCGTGATGTCGTTGATGTGCGTCATGCGCGGCTTGATGTTGCGGGCGGTCGATACATCGTGCTTCAGCTCTTCCGCGTTGCGGTTGTTCCACTGGTAGTCGCGGTTGGTGTTTTCCTCGCTGTCGAAGTCTTCCACCGCGTTGCGCAGGGCATTGAAGCCGATGGTCTGGTCGGCATAGATGGTCAGGCCCTTGCCGCACTTCTTCGATACGGTCAGCCAGCGGGTGTCGGTGTGGTGGCTGTTTTCCTGCGGACGGACATACGGATAATACTGCTGGTCGGCCGTTGTCTTGAACAGGTCTACCGTAACGCCTGCATTGCGGTCGATGTAGTTTTCTTCAGGCCCTCGTCCGAAGTAGGTCACCTGGTTCATGTCTGCCGGCACCCGGAAGCGGATACCGATGCGCGGTACGACGAGCTTCGACGACTGCTTGCGGATGGCGTCGTTGCCCGGGGTGAAGGTGGCCATCAGCGTGGCTTCCGACACTTCCGTCTTGTTGGCTTCCATTTCGGTCGAAGCAAACGTGTAGTCGGCCTTTACGACTCCCGACGGATGGATGCGGTAGGTGGCGATGTAGAGGTTGCCGGCGGCCAGCAGGTAGTTGGCCTTGATGACAGCGTCCTTGCCGTCCATCGCTGCCGTGGCCTCCACCACCTTGAAGTTCTTGCTCGATTCCTTCCAGATCTGCAGACGGCGGGGCTCCTGGCTTCCATAGTCATTGTCGGTCGGTGCCCGCCAGAAGTTGGGCTGCAGGCCGAAGCCCTTGTCGAAGTATTCGGTGTTGCCCAGCTTGTAGGAGGTCACCAGTCCGCTCTGCTTGTCGAACACGAAGCTGACTTTCGATGAAGTGACCTTCAGCAGGTCGCCTTCGGTGGTGCAGGTCAGTGCCGGACCGGCGGTCTGGAAGCTGCGGGCCAGCGGGGCGATGGGCAGCTGGAACTGCTCCTTGGCAATCTCATAACCGGCGGGAATCAGCGGTTCGGGCTGCGTGGTGGTGACGCGGAACTCCACGAAGTATTCCGTGCCCGGCTTTTCCTTCAGGCCCGTCACGTCGACGCTGAATTCCTTCGAAGCCTGCGGGGCGATGTCGAGCTGCGCCTTTCCGCTGCGGATGGTCTTGTTGTTTTCCTTCACCTGATAGCTGATCTGGTATTTCTGCAGGTTGGTGAAGTAGAAGCGGTTCAGCACGTTGAACTTGCCGTTGGCCAGGTCGGTCGCCTCGAAAGCCACGTTCTGGTGGGCGTATTTCACTTCGTTGTAGGCCGGATGCGGGTTGCGGTCGGGGTTGACGACGCCGTTGCAGCAGAAGTTGCCGTCGCTGGGCGAGTTCACGCCGAAGTCACCGCCGTAGGCATAGAACATGCGGCCTTCCGCATCGTGGGTCTCCAGGCCCTGGTCCACCCAGTCCCAGATGTAGCCGCCCTGCAGGTTGGGGTATTTGTAGATGGCCTTCCACTGGTCCCACAGGCTGCCGGTGGAGTTGCCCATGGCGTGGGCGTATTCCGATGGGGCTACGGGGCGGTCGCTGCCTTCCCGGCCAATCTGTTCCAGCCAGCGGGCGCTGGGGTACTGCGGTACGTACATGTCGGAGTTCCATTCCCACTGGGCGCGTTCGTAGTTCACGGGGCGCTGCATGATGTCCTTGTCGGCCTCCTTCACCCAGAGGTAGGTCTGGTAGAAGTTATAGCCGTTGCCGGCCTCGTTGCCCAGCGACCAGAAGGTGACGGACGGATAGTTCTTGTTGCGCTCGAACATGTTCTCCGTACGGTAGAGGTGCGGCTGCAGCCATTCGATGTTGTTGCCCAGCGTGCCTCCCTTGCTCAGGTCGTAGTACATGGCGTGGCTTTCGATGTTGGCCTCGTCATAGACATAGATGCCATACTCGTCGCACAGCTCGTAGAAGCGGCGGTCCTGCGGGTAGTGACAGAGGCGGACGGTATTGATGTTGGCCTGCTTCATCAGCTCGAAGTCCTTGCGCATCAGGTCTTCCGTCATGTAATGTCCCGTCTTCGGGTTATGCTCGTGGATGTTCACGCCTTTCAGCTTCAGGGGCTGGCCGTTGATGAGCAGCACGGTATAGTTCTTTCCGTTGGCGGACTTCTGGTCGATCTGCTTGATCTCGATGCGGCGGAAGCCTACGTGGTAGGGCACCACTTCGTTCACCTTGCCGTCTTCCTTCACGGTCATGTAGACCTTGTACAGGTTGGGCTGTTCCGAAGTCCAGGTCTGTACGCCCGGCATCTCCTTGTCGAAGCGGACGGTGCCGATTTGTCCTTTTTCCACCTGGATGGCCTTTTCTTCGGTGGCCACCGTCTTGCCCTGCGGGTCCACCAGTTCATAGGCCACGGCCAGCTGCTTGGCGGCGGCCTCGTGGTTCTTCAGGTCGACGGCCAGGCGGAAGATGCCGTTCTGGTACGAGTCGTCGAGGGTAGAGGTGATGCGGAAATCCTGTACGGCTGCCTTGGGCTGCGAGTAGAGGAACACGTCGCGCTCGATGCCGCTGATGCGCCAGAAGTCCTGACACTCCAGGAAAGAGCCGGTGCTCCAGCGGTAGATCTTCAGCGTCAGGGTATTCTCGCCCGCCTTCAGGTAGTCGTTGATGCGGTAGTCGGCCGGGTTCTTCGAATCCTCGTTGTAGCCCACTTCCTTGCCGTTGAGGTAGACATAACAGCCCGACTTGGCGCCGGCCAGCTGCAGGTAGATGTCGCGTCCGTCCCATCCTTCGGGGATAGTGATCTTGCGGCTGTACACGCCTACGGGCACATCGGCGGGCAGCTGGGGCGGCTGCGGCTTCCAGGGGCAGAACTCGTAGCCGTGGTTGGTGTAGAGGGCCGTTCCGTAGCCCTGCATCTCCCAGTTGCCGGGCACCTGGATGTCTTTCCAGGCATCGGTGTTCACGTTGGCCGAGGTGATGTCAGCCGGCAGTTGCTGGTGCGTATCGGTGTAGTAGAACTTCCAGGTGCCGTTCAGCAGCTGGTAGTAAGGGCTGGCTTCGTACTTGCCGGTAGCGGCCTGTTCCTTCGTGCCGTAGCTCATGAAGGCGGAGCGGGGAGCTTCGCGGTTGACGGAAGTGACGTGCATGTCCTTCCAGTAGGGCAACGATTCGGCGGCCAGCGTCTGTGGACATCCTGCCCAGGCAGCCGCCACGCAGCATCCCGCTGCGAAAAGGTAAGTTAGGTCTTTTTTCATGGTATATCGTTTTTAAGAATGAATGTACCTGCTCGTAGGTTTCACAAAGGTACGAAAACTATTGGCTTGTGCAATAGTTGGGGCCCATGAAATTTGCCCCCTGGCTGTCCGGGAATTTTTTTCCCACTTTCCTTTTTCCCTTTCATTTCGAACGAAGTGAGAAAACAACGTTCGACGAAGTCAATCTGTTAGCACCAAGTGGATGCATTCAGATGCTTCACTCCGTTCAGCAGGACAGTTGGATAGGTGGCCCAAGTTTTTTGTTGAGTAATTGAGGGTGTGTCAACATATAAAAACGCCTGTTGGTTTGCTTGTCATTCTGAACGTTGTTTCTTCGCTGAAACCATGCAGGTTTATATATACATGTTCCTTGCCTGGTCTTAAAAAAATTGCAGATTCTCGTTCCGGCGAACGAAAACCTGCAACTGCATGGAAAAACAGTCTTGGGGCTTTATCCATCTTCCCTGCCATAGCCCCACTGCTCCAGTGCGAACGGCCAGTGGCGTTCTACCAGTGCCACGGTTTCGGGCTTGTACTGGTAGCGGTTCTTTTTGTAGCCTTTCTTCTTGTTCACATACGCCTCGATGACCGGACGGGCCTCCTCGAAGCCGGGGAGGGAGAGCTGGCGGTAGATGTCCTCGGTGCGTCCGAAGGGGTCTTTTTCGTAGTCCTCGAACTTGATTTCCACCAGGTTTCCGGCGGGGATGAGGTGCTTGTCAGCCTCGTACTTGTGGTAGAGCTTGGCATAGACGGACAGGATGTTGGCCTGCAGCTGTTCGTGGCTGATGTCCTGCAGCTTCAAGGGTTGGATGGTGTTGGTGAAGAAGCTGCGGGTGGACTCGAACACGGTGTAGGGATTGCGCATCAGGTAGATGAACTTGGCGTTGGGGAACATCTTCACCAGCTCTTTCACCCGTCCCGTGTGGGGCGGATTCTTGCTCAGGAACTGGGTGCCGTGTGTGTTCCACAAGGAGATCTTGATGAGCTTGGTGAACATTTCTTCGAAGGTCTTCAGCTCGTCGGGGGTGATGCCGTCGAAGAGCAGGTACTTGTCGGCATATTCGTCTGTGCATTGCGGCAGGAACCAGAAGTTGTAGAAGGTATAGGGCATCATGTTGGTGAGCGCGAATTCCTCCTCCTGGGGTAGGTCGACGGCCAGCTCCATGTTGTCGGTGGGACGCTTGTCGGGCATCAGCCAGCTCATGTTCTTCTTGAAGAACGGCTGGCCCCACATCATGAGATGGGGGAAGACCGTCTGGTAGGTGGTGTTGTAACCAAAGTGGCGGTCGCACGAGAAGACATTGTGCATGAAGGTGGTGCCGCTGCGCCAGTGACCGAGGATGAAGACGGGGTCGTGCTCCAGGGGGCGGTCGGCCAGCAGCCGCTCGTAGCGACGGTCCTGCAGGGGCTTCAGGAGCGACAGCAGGCGGCAGACGGCTTTCGTCAGCCGGTATTTCCCTTGGTAGGCCGCCCCGATGGAGCGGCCGTCGGTAATCTGATGGAAGGTCTTCCAGTCGGCACCGACCAGGGTATTGATGGGGAGGCGGTTAAATTCTAATAATCCCATAATCGTTGGTTTTTCGGTGTTATTTACGGAGTTCGATGGCGATTCCCTGCCGCGACAGTTCCTTGACGGCCCGCCCGATGGCTTCGTAGTGTTCGGGGCCGATGCCGAGGCGGGGCAGGTCGAGGACGGGCAGTGAGGCGTCTGTATGCACTTCTTTGTCGGTCACCTGGTTCAGCACCATGCCCACGGCACAGGTGTTGTTGGTGATGGGGTCGATGAGAATGAAGGACCCCGTCGACCTGTTCGTGCGATAGGGATCGAAGAACAGCTCTTTCGAGGAGGTGAGCACGACGCGCCCAATCTGGTTGAGCGTGAAGGGCAGACTCTTTGCATCGAGCCGTCCGTTTTCGATGCTCAGGTGTTCCAGGGTGTTGATGTCTACTTTGTAGCGGATGCTGTCGATGCGCGTGCGGCTGGTGTTGGTGGTCTGCTTCAGGAAGAAGGATTTCTCCATATCCATGGCTTCCTCGTCCATCCAGACCAGCATGGCCTCGAAGTGGCGGCCTGTCATCGGCAGGTTGCCGGGATGCACCAGCATCTCTCCGCGCGACACGTCGATTTCGTCTTCGAGGGTCAGGGTGACGGACATGGGTGGGAAGGCCTGTTCGATTTCACCGTCGTAGGTGACGATGCTTTTCACGCGCGACCGCTTGCCGGAGGGAAGGGCCAGTACCTCGTCGCCCTTGCGGACAATGCCGGAGGCTACCTTCCCGCAGAAGCCCCGGAAGTCGAGGTGGGGACGGAGCACATACTGTACCGGGTAGCGGAAGTCCTGCAGGTTGGCGTCGTTGCCGGTCTCTACGGTTTCCAGATACTCCAGCAGGGCGGGCCCGTCGTACCAAGGGGTGCGGGCGGATTTCTCAACCACGTTGTCGCCGTCGAGGGCCGACAAGGGGATGCACTGCAGGTCGGGAACGCCCAGCTGCTCCAGGAACGCGCGGTACTCGTCCACGATGCGCCGGAAGACCTCCTGGGAGAAGTCCACCAGGTCCATCTTGTTCACCGCCAGCACGATGTGGCCGATGCCAAGCAGCGACACCAGGTAGCTGTGGCGACGGGTCTGGGTGATGACTCCCGTGCGGGCATCGACCAGGATAATGGCCAGGCGGGCGGTGGAGCCTCCGGTAATCATGTTACGGGTGTATTGTTCGTGTCCCGGCGTGTCGGCAATGATGAACTTCCGGTGGTTGGTCGAGAAATAGCGGTAGGCCACGTCGATGGTAATGCCCTGTTCGCGCTCGGCTTTCAGTCCATCGAGCAGCAGGGCATAGTCGATGTGTTCGCCGGCATTGCCGATGCGCTTGCTGTCGCGTTGCAGGGCATCCAGCTGGTCTTCGTAGATTTTCTTGCTGTCGTACAGCAGCCGCCCGATGAGGGTGGATTTGCCGTCGTCGACCGAGCCGGCTGTGAGGAAACGCAGCAGGTCTTTCTCTTCGTCGCGGTCGAGGAATTCTTTTATGGATAGATGGCTCATTTTGTTCGTTGTGTGAGGATTGCTCATTTTGTTCGTTGTGTAAGGTTAGAAATAGCCTTCCCGTTTTTTCTCTTCCATGCTGGCTTCCTGGTCGAAGTCGATGACACGGGTGGTGCGTTCGCTCTTGGTGGTGGTCATCATTTCCTCCACGATTTTCTCGATGGTGTCGGCTTCACTCTCGATGGCACCGGTCAGCGGCCAACAGCCCAGCGTGCGGAAACGGATGGTCTTCCTCTCTATCTTGTCGCGGTATTTTTCGGGCAGGCGGTCGTCGTCGGGCATGATCAGCTGGCCGTCGATGTTGACCACGGGACGTTCTTTCGCAAAGTAAAGGGGGACGATGGGGATCTGTTCCAGACGGATGTACTGCCAGATGTCCAGCTCGGTCCAGTTGCTCAGGGGAAACACGCGGATGCTTTCCCCTTTGCGGATGCGGGTGTTGTAGAGGTCCCATAGTTCGGGCCGCTGGTGCTTCGGGTCCCATTGGTGGAACTCGTTGCGGAAGGAGAAGATGCGCTCTTTCGCCCGCGACTTTTCCTCGTCGCGGCGGGCACCTCCGAAGGCGGCATCGAACTTGTATTTGTCAAGTGCCTGTAGCAGGGCCTGCGTCTTCATCAGGTCGGTGTGGACCTTGCTGCCGTGGGTGAAGGGGCCCACGCCGGCCCGGAAGGCCTCCTCGTTGCTTTCTACAATCAGGCGCCAGTCATGCGTGCGGGCGTATTCGTCGCGGAAGCGGATCATTTCCTTGAATTTCCATTTCGAGTCGATGTGCATGAGGGGGAAGGGGACCTTGCCGGGGGCAAAGGCCTTCTCGGCCAGCCGCACCATGACCGACGAGTCTTTGCCGATGCTATAGAGCATTACGGGGTTCTCGAATTCGGCGGCCACCTCGCGGATAATGTGGATGGACTCCGCTTCGAGTTCCTTCAGGTGGCTCAGGGTGTAAGAAGTATTCATCATATCGTAGGGTTTATTTTCGGTAATAGGAGTTCGAGCAGCCGGGCAACGGATTGCTCGACCGACAGGACAGAGGTGTCGAGGCGCAGTGCCGGATGTTCCGGTGCCTCGAAGGGGGCGGAAATGCCGGTAAACTGGCGAATCTCTCCGCGCCGTGCCTTGGCATAGAGGCCTTTCACGTCGCGTCGCTCGCAGGTTTCGAGCGGCGTGCTGACATAGACTTCGAGGAAGTCTTGTTCGCCCACGATGCGGGCCGCCATCTGCCGGATGGCGATGCTGGGGCTGATGAAGGCGGCCAGGGTGACGATGCCCGTGTCAACAAACAGGCGGCCGATTTCGGCAATGCGGCGGATGTTCTCTATCCGGTCTTCTTCCGAGAAGCCCAGGTTGTTGTTGATGCCGCTGCGGATGTTGTCCCCGTCGAGGATGCGGCACAGGATGCCCCGCCGGTGCAATTCCCGTTCGAGGGCGATGGCCAGGGTGCTTTTGCCCGACCCGCTGAGGCCGGTGAACCACACCATCCGGCCGCGCTGGCCGAGCAGGGTTTCCTTGTCGGTGCGTGTCAGCATCCGGTCGAAGATGGGGTAGATGTGGGTGACGTTTTCGTTCATGATGGTACTGTGCTAAAGGGTTAGAAAGGCCATATCTGCGGAATGGCAAATAGGGAGATGAAAAAGGTAATCAGGTTCAGCGGCAGACCGATGCGCACGAAGTCGGTGAACTTGTAGTTGCCGATGCCTTGCACGATGAGGTTGGTCTGGTAGCCGATGGGGGTGCTGAAGCTGGCCGATGCCGCCATGCAGATGACCACAAAGAAGGGCATCGGGTTCACGCCCAGCTGCTCGGACAGCGAGAGGGCGATGGGGAAGGAAAGGGCCGCTGCCGCATTGTTGGTAATCAGCTCGGTGAAGAGGTTGGTGATGAGGAACATCACCGCCAGCAGCACGTAAGGCCCGTAGTGCCGGCTCAGTCCGATGATGTAGGCGGCCAGGCAGTCGGCCACGCCCGAGTTTTCCATGGCCTTGCTGATGCCGAAGGCGCAGGCGATGGTGACCAGAATGTCCCACGAAATATACTTGGTGTACTTGCGGGGTGGGAAGATCCGCGTCCAGGCCATGATGACCGTGGTAACGGCGGCAAAGAAGAACATGTCGAGCTTCACGCCTGCAGGCAGCAAGGCCTGTACGGACGGCAGTTCGCCGACGGTGGCTCCGCCAATCATGACGGCCAGCAGCAGCAGGGCCAGCCAGCGCTTTTTCCGGCTGGCCGGTTCGCTGTCCTTCCCGTTCGCCAGCATGATGAAGACCGACGATTCTCCCCAGGCCCGCTGGAAACTGTCGTCGGCCAGCACGACCAGCGTGTCGCCTTCGCGGAAGCTCAGTCCCTCCCACCGGGTATAGGCCGTTCCGCCGCGGCGCAGCTCCTTCAGTTCTGCTCCATAGTGGCGCATGAAGTCGAACTCCTTCACCGACTTGTTGATGCCGGGGAAGCGGGCACCGATGACGGCTTCTACCACGTGCAGGGTGCCCGCTTTCTGAGTGCCTTCCTGCTGAGGGGTCCCTTCGTCGGGCAGGGCCTGGTCGGGACGGGCGGAAGGAAGCAGGCGGCGGGAGAAGCAGAACAGGTAGAGAATGCCGGCCAAGGCGATGAAGATGCCCACCTTGCCCAGCTCGAACATGCTGAATCCGGGCAGGCCGGCCTCCTGGATCATGCTGTGCACCACGAGGTTGGTGGAGGTGCCGATGAGGGTGCAGAGGCCGCCGAGGATGGTGACATACGACAGGGGAATGAGGAAATACGTGGCCGGCAGGCGGACCATGGCGGCCCACCGCTTGATGATGGGGGCAAAGATGACGACTACCGGCGTGTTGTTGAGGAAGGCGGAAATCAGGGCCACTCCCGGCAACATGCGGAGCTGTGCGCGGAAGACGCTCGTCTGCCGCTGGGGCAGGAGCTTCTTCACCAACTGGGTCAGGGCACCGCTCTGGCGGACCCCCTCGCTGACCAGAAATAGCAGGGCCACGGTCATCATGCCTTTGTTGCTGAAGCCTTCCAGCATTTCCCGGGGGGTCAGGATGCCGGTACACAGGAAGATGACCAGCACGGTGAACAGTATCATGCCGGGGCGCATCCGGTCGGCAATGAGGGCCGCAAGCATACCGGCCAGGGAGAGGAGTACGATGATAGCTTCTGTACTCATGACTGCTCTCCGACGATGAACCAGGGATTGTACAGATTTTCCTTATTGTACTGCAAGGGCAGGGACGTGCCGTACTGGAAGACTTCTTTGCCCGTTGCCCGTACCAGGGCATGTCCGGCAGCGGTGTCCCATTCCATGGTCGGCGCAAAGCGGGGATAGACATCGGCCGCCCCTTCGGCGATGAGGCAGAACTTCAGCGAACTGCCTTTCGACACGGTGCTGACCTGCGGATGGCGTTGTTGCAGCTGTTCGATGTAGGCCTTGGTTTCGGCGTTGAGGTGTGAACGCGAGGCGACGACCACGCAGCCTTCGTGGGGGGCGGCATCGGGCAGGCGGTGGGCACGGGCCATGAGGCTGTCCAGCGTTTCCTGGCCGTCGAGTGACTCGATCGGCACTACCTTGAAGGCACCTCGCCCGCAGTCGGCGAAGTACAGCTCTTGCAAGACGGGGATGTAGATGACTCCCGCCTCGGGGACTCCCTGATGTACGAGGGCGATGTTGACGGTAAATTCTCCGTTGCGCTTGATGAATTCCTTGGTGCCGTCCAGCGGATCGACAACCCACAGCGTTTCCCATGCCCGCCGCTCGTTGTAGTCCGCCAGACTGCCCTCTTCGCTCAGAAGGGGGTAGGGGGTGTCCGCCAGTAGGGCGGCAATGGCCTGATGTGCCCGCCGGTCGGCGACGGTCAGCGGCGAGTGGTCTGCCTTCATTTCAATCTCGAAGTCGGCATGGGGGTCGGTATAGACCTCCCGGATTTCAGCACCTCCTGCCAGTGCTGCCTGAATAGCTGTCAATAGTAAGTCTTTCTGCATAAAAAATGATCCGTAAAATTGCTGGGTAAAGTAACAGCTTTTTTACGGATCAGGAATGGTTGAATCGTCGCTTTTTCTGTTCTCTGTTCTCCTTTGTAACTTATTTTAACGTGAGTTCGACGAAATATACTTTAGAATAAAGTAAGCTGTCTGTCATTTGAAATATCAACGGTCTGTACTCGTATGGATGGTTTCTTTGGGAAGTAGCAGTATGCAGCTATACCTCCCAGAAGGTTGACGACGAAATTGTCAAAGCTTCTATGTCTTGAATGCTCAACTTGAGCAATGTTCTTCAGCTCGTCATTCACTGTCTCTATTATAGCCCTCTTCCTGAGAAGCAGTTTGTCGGATACGGACATCAATGCTCCCTTCATGTT
>JALEPZ010000076.1 GCA_022767125.1 Phocaeicola plebeius | reverse complement strand
GAATGACTTTGGATAACGCCGACAACTTATGGTCGTGATTTTGCGTATTGCCTCAAGTCGCATGGTGGGGTAAGGGGTATTTATATGTCTTTATGGTGACATTCGATGCACTGTGCCCCCTTTTTACTAACGATGCAGATTTTTTTCGCTTCTGTATCATATCATGCGCGTAGTTGCGGATTTGAGGATGACAACAAAACTACAATTTTTATGCCGATAATTGTGGGATTCGGCATGTTAATTCATACTAAATCCCGCAGAACCAATTAATTATTAAGTAGGGCTTTACATATAAACATAGAGCAATATATCACCAAACTTTCTTATTTCCTATCTTTTCTAAAATAATACTTTACCAAACACGGATTATCATCTTCCTTACGTGACAAAAGTTTCGAGTAGTCTTGCTCAGATAAAAAAGGACGTAAATAAGTATACTCTTCGAAATTTAATATTGAAACGATATAATCTTCTGTAAGCAGAAGTGGATTAATACTTAATTTCTCTGCCAATCTCTCAAAGACAAATGTACTACCGTCCTGTTTTCTATAAAACACATTAATATTCCTGTTAGCTGTACCTAAACCCTTCTGTAGAGATACATAATAATATAGATCATTTTCCCGATGAAATTTCATACAAAAAGGGAGTGTCCCATCAGACAAATCTTTAATCAGTTCATCATTTCGTTTTCCTTCATTCACAATCGAACGATATTTTTGCAACATTTCATTATCAATGCCATCTTTACCAAAATCCCAACAATAAATAGGATGTAATCCATTATCTGTCAATCTGTAAACTATATTTTGATATGCTGTGGCAAAATATAAATTATTATTGTATTCATAAAAAGGATTAAAACTGCCCATATCCAAAATACGATCGTTCCTCCAAAAACCACTGACCATATTTAAAGAGTCTTTTCCTACAACTGTTATACCATCCTCATCTTCTCTTACGCACGACCAGAAAACCCATCTATTCGGATCAAGAGAAGCAACAGCATAATAATTAGGCTTTATAGGCAACACATCCTGTCTTACAAATCTTCCACATAAATCATATATTCCCATATAACCGTATGGACTCAGCAATCCTATATTTCGCCGGTTCTTATCTAAGATAAAATCACTTATTAACAAATAATCTCCCGGACCATCTCCCAATCGAGATATTTGTCTGACAAACCCTCCTTTTTCATCAAACACATATAGTGCAGGGCGCCTATTATCGAAAATATACAATAAACTATCAACTTGTACTATCTTCTCTATATCCACCAACAAACAACTATCAGATGTCTCTAGAGGTAGTATCTCAATTTTTGAGAATAAATCTTCGAAAGAGATACCGGGTGAATGTAAATCTACTGAGAGTGTTAGCATTTCTTTCTCATCCTTAGATGTGCATGCAAACATAAACATCATTATAAAAATCCCTAATACTTTTTTCATACGCAATATTTAAACGCCATAAAAAGTTAAACTAATTCAAATTAATTACTAAAGTTTCCCACCCCCAATAAAGAGAGTGGGAAGTAACAGTAATTCAAATTTTCTTCGTAAATTAGAGGTCTCAATCAGCTGATTTACAATGGAAGATAAGAATACTGTTATAGATGCAAAAATAGGCAATTTGAACGAACTTACCAAGATCTTATCTGTTAAAGAACAAGCCCAAGAGCAAATTTTAGTCGTCATGCAGGCATTGGGATACATCATGTAAATTTAAATACCCAAACTGAAATTCGTCATCAAAAGAAAATATCAACCGGTTGTTCTGCTTGTCATAACACATGCCAAGTATTGGATGATTCAAACTCATAGTTTTAATATAATTTCCATCTATATCAAAAACAAGCAACTTATCCGGATATATTGACTTAATGGACTTACCGTCCTCTATAAGACGCCTGTCTCCCAGATAAGACACAACCAATCGGTCTCCACAGAAAAGAGCATTCTCAAAGTATCTCATCTTATTGGAAGTCTGATTATCCCATTTTGAACCATAAGAAGTAAACTTCAATTCACCTTCCAATGTACACCAGGTAATCAAGTCATGATGATGATAAACTTCAACATACAGATTATGCTCTTTTGATATTGCTAAAGAAGTGCGCTTGCGTTCAATCTCCGGATGGCCTGTGTATGACATAAAACTAATTTCTCCGGTTTTCATATTCCACCTGGCAGGAACAGGTTTATAATCCCCGATTTCATTGAACTGTGTGAACAAGGCGTATGACACAGAATCATTCAGAAACTCAAAAGACAAAGGCACCTGACGTTTGTTTATTATACCGGCTTTCTGAGGTACATATTTGGAGTTTACAAATATACTGTCAATGGGATATTCAAATACCCCATCCTTACCATAGTCTATTATATAAAATGCGTTCTTATCCTCATTGACCGCAAGACTTACCAGGTTTGAAATCTCTCCCGGTCCGTTACCCTGACTGCCAAAACTACATTTATACACAAATGTATTCTTGTCAAATACAGATATAAGATTGTCAACCAGTTTGTGGTCACTTATTACCAAATATTGATTAACGATATAAGGTTTTGCCCATGACGAGAAAAAGCAATCCTTAAAATCTATATGAACTATTTTATCCTCAATATTCACAACATCTGATCCTGCATCATAATTTCTGATTCCCTTATCATCAGATTTACAACTTGCTAATACGAAGAGTGTTAATAAACTAAAAAATATATTTTTCATTTCATGTATGTAGTATAGAAGATATATTATAATTCGAATCCAGTTCAAATATAATATATCTTCTTGGCTAATAGAATGTTACTTCCAAGTTTTTTCTTCGTATGGATGGTATCCATAGCAGAAACAGTGTCCTGTCTTATCTAAACAACCATTAGGGCAATCCAGCATACCACCACCTTCATCATTAGCCAATGCTTCTACATTACTCAATAAAAGTTGGTCCATTTCTAATGACTTCAATTCATTACCTTGCTGCGAACCAAAACAGATACATAATACTACTAAAAATAATAATGCTTTCATAACTGCTCAGTTTTTTTATTTTTGCTGCAAAGTTAGGTAATAAATAACAAATAAACGCTGAAAATTTTCTGAAGAAAATCACATCATTCTGTTTATTAGGTATTTAACTATATAAAATTTCAGAAAGATTTCAAATTACCTTCAGATTATTTTCAGAAAGAAAACTCAAAATCAATAGTTCGTTAAAAATTAGCCAAGCCTAAGCAGCTCTGGCAGTAAATAAAATGAGTTCTTTGAAAAGTTTGTCAATAACTTGTGGGAGACGAGCAAGGTTTGTTGCAACGCCAGTTGGCGCTCATTACGTGAGAATTTTAATTTTATCTGTCATCTGTCACCATTCCATCGTAATTGACTAATATACAACCGATAAAACGGTGACAGATGAGGTGACAGACGATTTTGTCTGTCACCGTCCCGTCTTGCGGTATTTCACAAAGTAAGCAGTGCCCGACTTGACATGAACCTTCTCTATATCAGGCACATTCGAGAGATAACGGCCGAAGGCGGTGAGGCTCTCGGTGACTGCGGTAGCACCGGCCCGCTTGCGTATGTAGTCGTATATCTCCGATGCCGTGAGCTTCAGGGCATCAGGGGCATCGGCGGATGCGGTGTCGAAATAGTCGTTGAAGTACATGTCGGCACTGCTCAGAAGGGCATACTTGCGGTTGTGCGCCATCACCTCCTCCATGTCGGCATGGTCAAACCACCTGCGCTCGTTGTTTCTGACAGCAGCCGCTGCCTGTGCATACAGCTGCTCGTAGTGGATGGGCCGCTCGGTGTCGATGGGACCGGTGACGTTCACCACAAAGAAACGGCGGGAGCCGGACGGGTCGCTCAACACGTCGGTCATGTTCGACGTGGCAATGAACGAGGCACGGCGACGCTCTGCTTCCACACGGCGGGAGTAAGGCCGCTTGAGCGGTATGCTGGCCAACTGTATCGTGTTTTTCAGGAATCCCTCCTGGGTTTTCTTCGAGATGCTGTTGAACTCGTCGATGTTGATCAGCAGGAAATCCGCCATCGACTGCATCACCAGCTTCTGGTTGTCGAACTTCAGGTTGTCTAAATAGCCCCAGCGCAGTTCCGGCGGCAGGAGCTGTCGGCAGAAGGTCGATTTGTGAAAACCTTGCGGAGCGACGAGCAGCGGGACGATGCTGTTGCCAAACTGGCGGTTGTAGCCCATCCACTGCGCCACCATGCCATAGAACCACATCCTGAACCACTGTTTCCACTGCTTCAGGTCGGTCTTCACCCTGTCGGCAAGGTCGCCCACGTGGTCGTACCCGTCCCATTTGTCGGACAGACCAAAGAGGTAGTCGTCAACGGGATCTACCGACCGTATGCGCGACGATCCTAAGTAAATCTGCACGTCTTTCGGTCGGGCTTCGATGCCGGCCTCACGCGCATCCAACGACAACCCGTTGATGAAGCGCATATCCGTCACTCTCCACCCCCAATAAGGCCGCTGCTTGTCGAGGTATTCGGTCGCTCCCCTGACGGAGTTGTAGCGGAAGTCGTATTTTCGGGACAGGAAGGAGATAAGTGCGCTCACTTCATTGTCGTCGCTGCCCTTCATCGTCTCCGTCGGTGCCGTGGGAACCAGTTCCACGCCGTCCACATTCAGCGGAGTCGGATTTTCCATCAACAAGGGTGCCTTGTCGGCACTGATGCGGCAGCTGGCCATGACTGGCGACGACCCGTCGTTGAGGCCCGAAGGCACTACGGGGACATGGAGCAGTGACGAATAGATGGCGCATGCCGCACGGTATGCCTTGCGGTAGAACTGCTCCATCTCCGCCTCGTTGTCGCGGCGCGACGGGTCGGGCAGGGTCACCTGAACGACCATCTTCAGTGTCTGTCCGCTGGATCCTATAAAGGCAGCCATCGTGGAGGGGACGATCCTCGTGACCTGTTTCAGTTGCTCCAGCCGCTTCTCTTCCACAATGGGACCCGCCGAAAGGAGCAGCATATCCGTATAGTCGGCCACCACCAGTACGCCGTTGTCCGACTTCTTCAATCGCGCTGACGCATAGATGCGATGCAGCCCGTCGTGCTTGTCAACCACATACCGGTCATTGTTCTTCACTTGATAGCGGAGCAGGGCTATCTCGTCGCTGTCCGTGTTGTCCTTCAGTCTGTCCATCAGCTTCTGCAGCGTGATGAGAGAGATGCGCCGTTGTTGCTTCTTGTCTGTCCTGACCATGGTCAGTCTGTTGTTCTGCTTGTTCATATAGGTTCATAAAGGGGATTGGTTGGGTAGATGATGAAAACATGTCACACTTGTTCCACGAACTTTGTCACAGTCGTTCCATGAGCATTGTCACAACTGTTCCATAAGCGTGGAACGACTGTGACAATAGGCATGGAACAACTGTGACAATGGCTGTCGTCATGACTCAATAACGGTAAACGTATTCGTCGTACAGCTTGTCCGCATCGTAGCCATAGCTGTTGAACAGGTCGGCAATGCGTTGCTGCTGTTCCTCCGTGATGAGTTTCTCGCCTCTCAGGCAGCGGTAGTAGCTGGTTCGTCCGCCGAGTATTCTCTTCACCTTTTCCTTGATTGTTCCGTAGTGTT
>JALEPZ010000067.1 GCA_022767125.1 Phocaeicola plebeius | reverse complement strand
AATATGTACAATAAAATGAATTTTGTCGCTTTGCAAGCAAAATCCCACTAAACCCTATCGGGTGCGGATTTGAGGGATACATAAGGCTTGTTGTTTTTTATAGTTATTAAATTCGTTTTTTTTATACTTATTAAAATAGGAGGCAAAAGAAGTTACTTCTGTTTTTTCTAGATAAGCAGCTACAAATAGACCTCTGTGTTTCTTGTTCGTAACAAATTTAAGGAGATTTAGGAGTCCGTTTGTGTAGTTACTGGTTTTCGGTGTGTATTTTTTGTCCATTACCTATATTTCTCATATTTTCTACGTCCGTTCTCAAAAAATCCCAAAGTGGAACGTGTCTTGTTCTCGTGATAGCACGACTATGAAAATAAGTTAATTATTACGATCGTTTATCGTTTGCCTTAAGACATTCTACTCCTAAGCGACGCCGCAAAAAAAAATGCGGAGGAAACGGGGCGGAATGGAAAAAACACCGTACCTTTGCCTGCCTTTTTAGAAAACAATGACGACAGATGAAAGCAGACAATAAAGCGATGGCACTCGCCTGTGGGGCGGTGCTCAGTTGGTCCACGGTAGCGACGGCCTTCAAGATGGCCTTGCGCTACCTTTCCCATTTCGAGATGCTCTTAGTGGCGAGCTTGACCTCGCTCCTGATCTTTGCCGTGGTGGTGACCGTCAGGCACCAGTGGCCGTCGGTGGCGCGGCTGGACCGCCGCCAATGGTGGTACTTCGCTGGATTGGGCCTGCTTAATCCGGTGGCGTATTACTTGGTACTGTTCAAGGCGTACGACCTGCTGCCGGCGCAGGTGGCCCAGCCCATCAATTATGCCTGGCCCATCGTGTTGCTGGTCCTGCTCGCCGTGTTCGCCGGACAGCCCATTCCCCGGCGGAAGTACATCGGGATGGCGGTCTCGCTGGGAGGGGTGGCACTGATTTCCTTGGGGACGGGCGACGCGGCAGGACTGTCCGTGTCGGCAGAGGGCTTGCTGCTGGCGGCGTTGAGCGCCGTGCTGTGGGCCTCCTACTGGATGCTCGACAACCGGCGGAAGACGGGTGTGGACAGTAGCGTGGCCTTGTTCCTGTCCTTCCTTTTTGGCTCAGCCTATCTGGTAGTGGGTGCGGCGGTGGTAGGGGCCGACCTGCATACCTTGCCCGGGGTGCTTTCGGGCATGTACGTGGGGGCATTCGAAATGGGCATCCCCTTTATCTGCTTCGGGATGGCCATGCGGCTCACCTCCAATCCGGCGTTGGTCAACCAGCTGTGTTACCTCTCACCTTTTCTTTCCTTGTTCTTCATCGCGGTGGTGCTGGGCGAGCCGGTGGTTCTGACTACCTATGTCGGACTGGCATTGATTGTGCTGGGCATCGTGTTCAACCAATATTTCTGTATAAAAGGTACGCGATAAGTTGGAAGTGTGTGAAGATTTTTGTTCCTTTGCGCCTATAAGAATAAAAGAAGACAGAATTTCTAAATTAATCAAGGATTGGTGATGTTTCGCCACTCCCATCGGCTCGCCCATCTACATGCTGGTCTATGGAGCGGGCGGCTACCGGTTCACGGATTTCATGCCCATCGGCGTGCTGATGAACCTGATCGTGCTGGCGGCCAACGTGTTTATCGTGACATTGTTGTTCCCCTTATGAGACAACGTAGGAATACTTGACTATTTAAACTTGAATTAATATGACACTGACAATCCAAAATGAAGGAAATGTGTGGACGGGCATCGTGGCCGGCCGCCTGGATACGGTGAACGCCGTAGTGTTTGAGAAGGAAATGAAGCCGTTGGTGGAAAACGCCGACAAGGAAATCGTACTGGACTGCAAGGAGCTGGAGTACATCAGCAGTTCCGGCCTGCGCCAGTTGCTGACGCTGCGCAAGGCCGTTGACGCCAAGGGTGGGAAGATGGTCATCCTCCACATCAACGACGAGCTGCGGAACATCTTTACCATCACCGGATTCTTTGCACTGTTTGACATCCGTAACTAAACCGGGAACGAGCCGTTATGAGGAAGATATTCTTGTCGTTGGCCTCGAAGCTCAGTTTCTATATCCTCACGCTCACCATCGTCATCTTCGGTTGCATAGCGCTGGTGTTCCATACCTACAGTACTCAGCGCGAAGAGCAACAGGCGGTGCGCTACACTACCCTGCTCATGGAGAACATGCTCCAGAAGATTGACCGGGAGCTGGCGAGGGTGGAGAACCTGGTGGCACTGACCGAGGGGGCCGTGGTGCGCCGTCTGGCGGAGCCGGACTCGATGATGGCGGTGGTGCGGCGCATGGTGTGCCAGGACAGCACCGTCATGGGTGGCTGTGTGGCCTTCGAGCCCGGTTATTTCCCCAGGAAGGGGCATTATTTCATGGAGTATGTCAGCCTGGACTCGACTGGGACTGTCCATGAGCAGCACTTGGGGTCGGAGACGTACGATTATCACAAGATGAGCTGGTACACCCTGCCTCGCTACAAGAAGCAGGGGGTATGGTCGGAACCGTATTTCGATGAGGGAGGCGGTAACGTGCTGATGATTACCTACTCGCTGCCCCTGCTGGACGAGGAGGGCAAGGCCTTCGCCGTGCTGACCGCCGACGTGTCGTTGGACGAGCTGACCGCTGAGGTCAACCAGCTGCGCCCGTACCGCGACAGCTACTCGTTCATCTTGAGCCGTACTGGCAATTATCTGACCCATCCCGACAAGCGGGTGTTGCTGCACAAGAGCATCTTCGACCGGGCGGCGGACCTGGGCAGTGAAGAGCTGGCCGTCATCGGCCATGAGCTGCTCAAGGACGAACAGGGGACCATGCGCATTGAGCTGCAGGGATGCGACGTGCTCATCTGCTACGCTCCGATGCCCCGCTACGGCTGGACGGGCGCCTGTGTCTGTCCCTATGAGACCATCATGAGCGAGCTGGGGTTCACAGCCCTGTCCATTGTGCTCATTCTCCTGAGCGGGTTGGTGCTGCTGTTGGTGTGCATCCGTTACTTAGTGGTGATGGGCACGAGGCCGCTGGCCGACTTGACCCAGGCGGCTTATCACATCGCCAAGGGGAACTTCACGACTGTGTTGCCCGAGGTGGATACCAAGGACGAGATGAAGCAGCTGCACGACGCGTTTGCCTTCATGCAGACCTCGCTCCAGAACTACATCAGCGAGCTGACCGAGACGACCCGTTCGAAGGAGCGCATCGAGAGTGAGCTGCACATCGCGCGCAACATCCAGATGAGCCTGATTCCGAAAATCTTCTCGCCCTTCCCTGACCGGGAGGACCTGGAGCTTTACGGTTTCCTGCAGCCGGCCAAGGAGGTGGGAGGCGACTTCTACGACTTCTTCATTCGGGGGCAGCAACTGTTCTTCGCCATCGGCGACGTGTCCGGGAAAGGCATTCCCGCCTCGTTGGTGATGGCCATTACCCGCACGCTGTTCCGCATCATGGCGAACAACTGCGAGTCGCCCGCGCAGGTGGCCACCCTACTGAACCATGCCATCTCCGAGCGCAACGACGAGAACATGTTCATCACCATGTACATGGGGGTGCTCGACCTGGAGACTGGTCGGCTGGTCTATTGCAACGCGGGGCACAATCCGCCGTTGCTGATACCCCAGGCCGGTGGCTGCCGCTTCCAGTCGGTGAAGCCTAACCTGCCCATCGGTATCCTGGACGGTTTCCCCTTCCAGGACCAGACGGAGGACCTGTCGGACGGCACCGCCCTGTTCATGTACACCGACGGACTGACCGAGGCGGAGAATGTCGGTCACGAGCAGTTGGGAGAAGGACAGGTGATGGCGCGTGTGGACGCTGCGCAGGGAGTGTCCGTCAAGGAGCTCGTGGAGTGCCTGAGCCAGTGTGTGACCGATTTTGCCGGCGAGGCGGAGCAGAGCGATGATCTGACGCTGTTTTGTCTGCGCCTGAATAAGAAATGAAACAATACCTGACAATTTATGGAGAATAAGAAAACGTTGGTGCTAACCAACCATTTGGAAGAGATTGAGAAGCTCCCGGTGCTGCTGGAGCAAGTGTGCAGCCAGTGGAAATTGCCTGCCTCCGTAGAGGCATCGCTGAATCTGGTGCTGGAAGAGGCCGTAGTGAATGTCATCCAGTATGCCTATCCTGAAGGGGTGGAGGGAACGTTGTCCATTGACGTGGAGTGGAAGGAGCAGGCAGGGGTGCTGCAGTTTACGCTGTCGGACGCCGGCCGCCCGTTCGACCCCACGGCGGTGCCCGATGCGGACACCTCGCTGTCCGTGGAGGGCCGTCCCATCGGCGGACTGGGCATCTTCCTGATTCGTCAGATGATGGACTGTGTGGAATACCGTTATTACAATAACCATAACATGCTGGTGATGCAGAAACGCATCACTCCCGAAGTATGACAGGACTGCAGCGTATCGCCGGCCTACTGGAACAGGAACTCCGGTGTAGGATGGACCAGAGCGGACTGATGGCACTGGAGAGCGACGAGTTCAAGGAGTGGCTCGACGGGAACAAGGCTCAGTAGGCGAAGGGTTTCGGCCGGCCCAATACATGCCTGCAATGACCAACAGCGTGCCGGCAATGAGGACCGCGTTGATGCTTTCGCCCAGTGTCAGGTTGGAAACGAGGATGGAGATGGCCGGCATCAGGTAGATATAGTTGGTGGCGACTATGGCATCCAGCCGTTTCAGACAGACATTCCAGAGCAGGAAGCAGAGGAAGGAAGCCACGAATCCCAGAAAGAACAGCCGGCCGGCCACCCCTGCGGACAGCAGGACGACGGGGTCGGCCAGCAGGGAGTCCTGCACCAGGAACGGTGCCAGGGTGACGATGCTGTAGAAGAAAATCTTCCGGGTGATGAGCCCGACGGAGTAGCGTCGGCCCAGCCGTTCGATGAGCAGGGTGTAGAAGGTCCAGCACAAGGCGGAGCCTAAGCATAGCAGGTCCCCTTTCAGGCTGAGGTGAAAGGCGAAATGGCCGTTGAACACCACCATGGCCACCCCTCCGAAGGCGAGGATGGAGCCGAGGAACAGGCGGCGGCCGGGCCATCCCTGCTTCGCCAGCCAGTACTTCAGCAGCAGTGTCAGCAGGGGAGTGGTGCTACAGATGAGCGACACGTTCGACACGTAGGTGTATTTCAGGGCGGAGTTCTCGGTCAGGAAGTACAGCGTGCCGCCGAACAGGCCCAACAGCAGGAATCTTGCCTCGTCTTTCCAGTTGTCGGCCCACAGCCGGAAGGGACGTTGGCAGAACGCTAAGCAGGCGTAGGCGATGATGAACCGGTAGAAGATGATGTCGGACGGACTGAGTCCGGCCAGCAGCAGCTGCTTGGAGGAAATAAAGGTGGTGCCCCATACGGCCACGATGGCCAGTGCCAGCACATGGAACCAGCCGTTCCCTGATGGGGAGAGGATGCGAGGTATCTGTCTCATGTCAGTTGTAGTTGTTGGATTCGGCCGCAAAGGTAACTTCAAATCTTCAGATAGAAAAGAACATGGAAAAGAACTTGGGAAAGAAATATGCGATTGTGATGGGAGCCACTTCGGGCATCGGTCGTGAGGTGGCCTTGGAACTGGCGCGGCGAGGATGGACGGTCGGTGTGGCCGGCCGCCGTGCGGAGCGCCTTTCCGTGTTGGTCCGCGGCACGGAAGGCATTGTGGCGGCTCGTGCCATTGACGTTACCGGTGAGGAGGCCCCTGCCTTGCTGGAGGAGCTAGCCGCCGCGACGGGAGGCATGGATCTCTATTTCCACAGCTCGGGCATCGGGTGGCAGAACCTGGACCTGGAAGTGGGGAAGGAGCTGCAGACCGTCGCTACGAACGCGGCGGGGTTTGTCCGCATGGTGGACACCGCTTTCCACTGGATGAGGCGGCACGGTGGGGGGCATATCGCCTGTATCTCGTCCATTGCCGGCACTAAGGGGTTGGGGGCTGCTCCGGCCTACTCCGCGACCAAGCGTTTCCAGAGCCATTACATAGAGAGTCTTACGCAGCTGGCCCGTCTTCAGGGCCTGTCCGTCCGGTTCACCGATTTCCGTCCTGGCTTTGTGGCCACCGACCTCATCGCCAACGGGCATTATCCGTTGCAGTTGTCCGCCGCACGGGTGGCCCGGCAGATGGTGGACGCGCTGGAACGGAACCGGCGTGTGGTGGTCATCGACTGGCGTTACCGTCTGCTCGTTGTCGGCTGGCGGCTCATCCCCCGCTGGTTGTGGGTGCGGCTTCGCATTAGGTGATTTCAAATAATTTTAGCTTCATCAAGCAGGTCTTCAACAATAAACTCCCAGTATTTTCCTTTCATACAGACGACTTCAGTGAAGTCGTTAATTAGCGGAAGTCGTTCTATTCCATCCTTTACACTTTCACGGATAACCGACCATGGGTAACGTTGTATTCCCCAATCAATCATTTCGGACAATGTATAGGATTCAAGCAGTTCGTGTATATCCCAAAAGTCTTTTCGTCGTTGTTCGCTTTGTGTGATTGCCTGGATTTTCATAGCGGCTATCTCCTTTTCAGAAGCAATACGCAAACCGTCCACCTCAATCAACGGGAATATCAAGGCATCGTCATAGCACAAATCCAGTTTGACACAATCTTCCTTACTTTCGCCAACATACAATGAATACACCATTTGCGAACTGTGTAGCTCATCAATTCGATCGGTGTAAGGGAACATTTCTAATAAAGCAGCTTCTATCTCTGTCGTTTTCATCTGGCCATAAGGGATGCAAGTGAACAGGTCAATGTCAATGGAAAGACGATGTCCACGCTGCAAAGCAAGCGATGTGCCTCCAACCAAATAGAAGTCCTTGAAAGCAGGATGTGCCATCAGTTTATGTAGGCAATCCACTAATACGGGAGATACTGTCTGGTAATGTAGTCTCATCATCCTTAATCCAAGTATTTCTTCATATTTTCGTTGCGGCTTTCTTTCTTACGTTCATCGGCTATTCCCGTAAGAACTTCCCTGACAACATCCTTGGTATAGAAACGGATGGTTTCGAGAATTTCATTTTCCCCACCGTATTCGAATACTCGACGGATGATCCACTGCCGATTCTTCTCCCAATCTAACGTGTCAATATGGGTATCCCAAAAGACAGCCTTCCGGTAATGTCCCAGGTTCGGACGGTTGTGCATGGCTTGTTCTTTCACACAGATGTATATGTCATGGTTAGCTTGAATACGATAAAAGAAACCTTCGATTTCGATACGAAGTGCCTTTTCCAGGTTCAATGATGCCTCAACAGTAATGCGTCTTCTGTTAGCCAAATAGTCGCAGATTCGTTGGCGTACAATACCACTTCGTTCTGCCAATTGGCTTTGGCTGATTCCTTCCTTTGACATGATGCGGTTTAGTACAGCACCACAAGGAATATTGCTTAGTTGAAGATATTGCTCGTACATATTGAAGTTGGTTGGTAGGATGCAAATATATTAAGAGTTTTAATTGTAACCAAATCCGGTTACAACCTCTTTCCTGAATTAACAAGAATTATAAGTTGTTGTTTTTCTACCTCAAAACCCGTAACTGTCATCGTAAGGTGATGGTGGCATATTGGCTAACATGAAGTTCCAACGGATGAAAGAGTGGGAATAGTGTCATTCATTTGACCCTTTGGCTACCTGATAAAATAAAACGCCTCAGAATCATAAGATTAAGAGGCGTTTGTGGTACTCGAAGCGGGACTCGAACCCGCACAGCCGCAATGGCCAAGGGATTTTAAGTCCCTCGTGTCTACCGATTCCACCATTCGAGCAACCTTGGAGCAGAAATGAAATCCAAACTCGTCCCGCTAACCTTTGTAAGGTTGGACACCGACTGAGTCGGTTTTCCATTAACGGGTGCAAATGTAGGGAGTTTCACTTTATTTTCCAAACATTTCCCCCGTTTTCTTCGTCTTTAATTCCATAGCGAGGACGCTATCGTCCCAACAGTTCCTTTTCGGCAGCGGCGGCCCGTTCGAAATGGAAACCCTTCATCACTTCCCGCATCAGTTCTACGATGTGGTCGTTGCACAGGTTCCCGATGCTGCCTGCATGGGTGTGATGGACTTCCTTGTTGTGCGTGAAGCGGCCTGCCTCGATGTCGAGTCCCACTTTCTTGTAGGCATCCCGGAACGGCATTCCCGATGCGGCCAGACGGTTCACCTCCTCAACACTGAACATGTACAGATACTTGTCGTCATCGAGGATGTGCTCGTTGATGTACAGTTTGTCCATGATGTAGGTGGCCATGTGCAGGCAGTCCTGCAGCTCGCCGAACGCAGGGAGGAAGCTTTCCTTGATAATCTGCAGGTCGCGGAAGTAGCCTGAAGGCAGGTTGTTCATGATGAGCATGATCTGCTGAGGCAATGCCTGGAGCTTGTTGCACTTGGCACGGGTCAGTTCGAACACGTCGGGATTCTTCTTGTGCGGCATGATACTGGAGCCGGTGGTACACTCGTCGGGCAGTTTCACGAAGTCGAAGTTCTGGCTGCTGAACATACAGGCATCAAAGGCCATCTTCGCCAGTGTGCCTGCAATGGAAGCCATGGCAAACGCCACGTTCCGTTCCATCTTTCCCCGACCCATTTGGGCATACACCACGTTGTAGTTCATCGAGTCGAAGCCCAGCAGGCGCGTGGTCATCGCGCGGTCGAGCGGGAAGGAAGAACCATAGCCGGCTGCCGAACCTAACGGGTTTCGGTTGCACATCCGGTAGGCCGACTGCAGGAAGAGCATATCGTCCACCAGACTCTCGGCATATGCGCCGAACCAGAGTCCGAATGAAGAAGGCATGGCTACCTGCAGGTGGGTATATCCCGGCATCAGCACGTGCTTGTATTTTTCGCTTTGTTCAATCAGTACATGGAAAAGCTCCTCTACGGATTCGGCCAGCAGGCGAATCTGTTCGCGTGTGTACAGTTTCAGGTCCACCAGTACCTGGTCGTTGCGCGAACGTCCGCTGTGGATTTTCTTGCCGATGTCGCCCAGCCGGCGGGTCAGCATCAGTTCCACCTGCGAGTGGACATCTTCGATGCCATCCTCGATGACAAATTCTCCTTTTTCCGCCGAAGCGTAGATGTTCTTCAGCTCTTCCAGCAATACGTTCAGTTCATCGGATGACAGCAAGCCGATGCTCTCCAGCATGGTGATGTGTGCCATCGATCCCAGTACGTCGTGCTTGGCAAGATAGAGGTCCATCTCGCGGTCCCGCCCTACGGTGAAGCGGTCGATTTCTGCGTTCACTTGAACGCTTTTTTCCCAAAGTTTCTGAGCCATTATCAATTCTAGTTATTATAGGGAATCATTGCCAGCATGTCCGCCAGCTTCTCTACACCCTCCTGCAATGGCTTGGCCACCATTGCCTTCATGAACATGTTCACTTCCGCCCGGATGGTTACTTTCAGTTTGGCCTCTGTCGCCCCGACAGGGAGCATCTGTATCCAAAGGTTCATCGGTATGGGAGAGTTGGCGCCCTCGAACTTGATGCATTTCGGTGCTTCGCGTTCGATGATGCGCAGGGTCAGGCTGATGCCCTGCACTTTCAGGGTCAGCGAGTCAGTGTCAAAACTCATGTCCTCCAGTTTGCCGTCCAGCTTCTCCTTGATCAGGTCCATGCGGTCGCGGAGCGAAGAGAGATGGTTCAGGTCGGACAGTTTGTTATAAACTTGTTCCTGGCTATAGGGAACGTGCTTTACATTACTTTCGTATTGTGCCATGATGGGGTTTTAAGGGTGTGAATCAATAATCAAAAAAGCACAGGTTCATCTCGCCTGTTCCACGTTGGGACGCTGGTATGCGCTGCGGGGGAACAGGCGGGAAACCTGTGTATATTATCCGGGCTGAATTATTTGCCAGTCCAGTGGGAAGGATCTTCACGCCATGCCTGCAGCACAGGAATGTCTTCTTCCGCAATGTAGTCGGTCTTCAAGGCTGCGTCGAGGACAGCGTTGTAGTTGGTCAGTGTGACCAGTTCCACCTTGGCTTTCTTGAAGGCTTCTACAGACACGTCGAAACCATAGGTGAAAGAAGCGACCATACCGATGACTTCGCATCCGTCGCGACGAATGGCTTCCACCGCCTTCAGGCTGCTGCCACCCGTGGAAATCAGGTCTTCCACTACCACTACCTTCATGCCCGGACGGAGCTCACCTTCAATCAGGTTTTCCAATCCATGGTCCTTGGGGCTGGAGCGTACGTAAACAAACGGCAGGTTCAGTTCTTCGGCCACCAAGGCACCCTGGGCAATGGCACCGGTTGCCACACCGGCAATAGCGTCTACGTTGCCGAATTTTTCCAGGATGACACGGCAGATCTCCAACTTCACGAAATTGCGGAGCGCAGGGTAAGACAGGGTCTTTCGGTTGTCGCAATAGATAGGGGATTTCCAGCCCGAAGCCCATGTGAAGGGGTTGGCGGGTTGGATCTTAATGGCTTTTACTTTCAACAGTTTGTCTGCAAATAATCTTTCCAAAGTTTTCATACTTCTTTTCTAAGTAAACGTTTCTGCAAAAGTATGGAAATGTATTGGGAATTGGAAATATCTGCGCATTTATTTTAACCGGTTCCCGAAAAAATTATAGTTGCTCCATGCCAGGGAAGCCACGCTGATTCGTAGGCCGGGAATGCCTTGAAGGGCTTCGGCACAGGCAGTGAGAGTGGCTCCGGTGGTGGTCACATCGTCTACCAGCAGGATGTGGCGGTTGGCCAGCCATGTCGGGGCAATGGGGACGGCCTGAAACAGGGCATCGGTATTGCTCCACCGCTCAAAGACGCTTTTATGGGTTTGGCTGAGGTTGTTGCGGACACGGACGACGGCGGTGGTACAGACCGGTATGCCGGTCACCTGTGAGAGGCCGCGTGCCAGTTCCTCGCTCTGGTTATAACCGCGTTTCCGTTGCCGGTCAGGATGCAGGGGGACCGGCACCAGGCAGTCGATGCCGTCGAAGAATCCGCTTTCTTTCCAGGTCTGTGCCATCAGTCGGCCCATCTCCCGGCAGAGGCGCGGTTGGTGGTGATACTTCATGGCATGCAGTAGCCGGGCATACGGACTGTCCTTGTCGTAGACAAAGAGGGTGCTGGCCCGTTCGATGGGGAAGAGGCCCCAGAAGCATTGTTCCAGGGCATTGCCAGGGGTGTTGCCGAGGCCGGTGTAGGGAAGACGCAACAGACAACCCGTGCAGATTCCGGCCTCATCGGGCAACAGCTTCCTCCCGCAGACCGGACACAGGCGTGGGAAGAACAGTTCTATGATGTCATTCCATAAACTCATCGGCATCGAGGTGTCTGAGGCATTGCTGAATCTCATCCACAGTGAATCCCTTGCCGGCTGCATATCGCATCAGCTTGGCCCTGCGTTCGTAGTCATTGGCCGTCCGGATGCTCTTCTCCTTTTGCCGGAGCAGCTGCCGGAGCAGGCCGGTGTATTCCTCTTCGTTGATTTCCTGCAGGCCGGTGTCGATGGCCTCGTCGGGGAGCCGCTTCATCCGTAATGCCTGCACAATCTTGAGACGCCCCCATTGGTTAAAGCGGTACTTGTCGCGTACGAAGGCCACGCAGTAACGGCTTTCGTCCAAGTAACGCTCCTGGAACAGATGAGCCATGACGGCAGCGGCTGTCGGTTCGTCACTGCCCCATTGGCACAGTTTGGCCTGTACGTCGGCCGGACAGCGTTCGGCGGCGGCACAATAGGCTTCCGCCTTCAGTGTCAGTTCTTTTTCGGTATATTCTTTCATGGTCGGATGGCTTTGGTCATTCGGTCGTTCCCGGACAGGTCCTGGCGGATCTCCACTTCCCGGTAGCCCAGGTCGTGCAGCAACTGTACCATCTCCTTTCCGTAAGAACGGTTGATTTCAAAATACAGACTGCCTCCGGGAACCAACAGTTCCCTTCCCAAGCCGGCAATGCGGCGGTAGAAGCGGAGCGGATCGTTGTTGGGGACAAAAAGGGCCAGCTCCGGTTCCCAATCCAGTACGTTGGGGGCCATGTCTGCCCGTTCATTTTCGGTGACATAGGGCGGATTGCTGACCAGAATGTCTACCTTATTAATTGAAGGCACGTGCGGACAGAGGATGTCTGTCTGAGAAAATGCAATCTTCACTCCGTGTGTCTCGGCATTTTCTCGGGCCACGGCCAGGGCCTGCCCGGAGATGTCCCAGGCTGCCACTTCCGGGCGGTCCAGCCGGAGGGCCAGCGTAATCGGGATGCAGCCGCTGCCTGTGCCGATGTCCAGCACCCGCAAATGGCTTTTGGGATGGTCGTGCACAATCCAGTCCACCAGTTCTTCGGTTTCCGGACGTGGTATCAGTACATCGGGGGTCACCCGGAAGGTCCGTCCGTCGAAGCGAGCTTCGCCCAGAATGTATTGCATCGGCTCGAAGTTCCTCAGCCGGCCAAGAATATCTTCCAGTCGTTTCCGCTCGTTTTCGGGAAAATTCGTACCTTTGCCGCCATAGAGTTCCGTCACAGAGAAGTGGAAGACGTCTGTGAGAATCCATTTGGCGAGGGCAGCCCCCTCCGAAGGGGTGTACGTGTCGCTCAGGTTGTCTTTTATATACGTGTAGATGGGATGCATGAGTGCAAATGTAAGCAATTTAAATAACATCGCTATGACGAATGATGAAAAATATATGCGTCGCTGCTTGGAATTGGCACGCAACGCCAAATGTACCGCAGCCCCCAATCCGATGGTGGGGGCTGTTATTGTCTGCCACGGAAGAATTATCGGCGAGGGCTATCATGTGCATTGTGGCGAGGGGCATGCCGAGGTGAATGCCATCGCTTCGGTCAAGGACGAGTCGTTACTGAAGGAATCTACCCTGTATGTCAGTCTGGAGCCGTGTTCGCACTATGGAAAGACCCCTCCCTGTGCCGACCTGATTGTTCAGAAAGGCATTCCCCGGGTGGTTGTCGGCTGTGTGGACCCGTTTCCGCAGGTCGCCGGCAGGGGCATCCGTAAACTGCAGGAGGCAGGGATAGCTGTGACGGTTGGTGTGCTCGAAGCTGAATGCCGGGACTTGATCCGTCGTTTTGTGGTGTTTCATACCGAGCATCGTCCTTATGTTACCTTGAAATGGGCGGAGTCGGCCGACGGCTTCCTCGACAAAAGGCGTGAAGGAGGAAGTCCTGTGGTGTTGTCCACGCCCGTCTCGTCGCTGTATGTCCACCGGCAGCGGGCCGAACATCAGGCCATTCTGGTAGGTACCCGGACGGCTTTGCTCGACAATCCTTCGCTCACCACCCGCCACTGGTATGGGAAGAACCCGCTGCGTATGGTCATTGACCGCCGTCTGTCGCTGCCTGCCGGCTTGCATCTGTTCGACGGCAGTGTACCTACAGTGGTCCTGACTGAGCGCGAGGAACGTCCCTGTCCCGGTGTGGAGTATTGCCGCCTGGATTTTTCAATGTCCATCCTTCCGCAAGTGTTCCGCTACCTCTACGACCGGCAGCTGCAGTCGTTGCTGGTAGAAGGAGGCAGCCGGTTGCTGCAGTCGTTTCTGGATGCCGGCTGCTGGGACGAGATCTTTGTGGAACAGGCAGCGGTGTGCTTGGGCGACGGAGTGCCTTCGCCGTCGATTCCGGCCGGGCTGCCCCGTGAATTCCTCTGCCGGGGAGGTGTGGTGGTATCGCATTATTCCCGTCACTGACGGGAAATGCTCCTTGTTTTGGTCGGGCAAAATGGCCGCTTGGTCGAGGAAAAACCGGATTTTATCCATAATTTAATATAAAACTT
Source organism: Phocaeicola plebeius (assembly GCA_022767125.1). Lineage (GTDB taxonomy): Bacteria > Bacteroidota > Bacteroidia > Bacteroidales > Bacteroidaceae > Phocaeicola > Phocaeicola plebeius_C. Next base: position 19,481 of record JALEPZ010000067.1, on the reverse strand, counting down.
AGTATAAATGTGGGGAGTAGCCAAAAAACTTTCTACTTTTGCAACTTGTAATTAAACGACTTGGAGTAAATGAAAATAAAGTTATTATCATTCATAGCGGGCTTGTGGATATTGGCCGGTGCTTTGACATCGTGTCTGGAGTCGGATGTAGAGGAAATTGTCTACAGTCCAGAATCTAGTATCACCGCTTTTTCGGTGGGTACCTTATACCGGACTTTCTTGGCGAAGGACAGTCTGGGAAATGACTCGTTGTTCGTGGATTCGCTGGATTTGTCGAACTATCCCTTTGCCATTAACCAGCTGACCCGTGAAATCGAGAACAAGGATTCGCTGCCTGTCGGTACGCATATCGACAAGGTGTTGGTCAATGTCACGTCCGACACGGGGATGGTCATCTACCGCAAGCGGACCAGCAAGGAGGATGTGGGAGTGGACACGTTGCTCACCACGACCGATTCGCTGGACTTTACCTTGGGACCGATTGAACTGAAGGTCATGACATATGACGGGACCTTGGGGGCACCCTACCGGGTGAAGGTCAACGTGCACCAGCAGGAGCCCGATTCGCTGCAGTGGAGCCTGCCCTTTGAACGTTCGTTCGTGTCGGGCCCGTTGTCGCACCAGAAAGCACTCTATGTGGGAAACAAGCTGATCGTCTTCGGCTATACGGCCGATCATCTGCCTGTAGCGGAATACCTCTCCTTGTCGTATCAGTATGCTGGAACGGTGGCTGTCCAGGCAGAACCGGCCCGTTGGCAGCGGGTAACGCTGCCGGCCGGAACCGATCCGTATACGGCCGTCCAGCTGCAGGAAGCCGTCTATTTCCTGGCCGGCAGCTCCCTGTATGTCTTCCGCCCGGAAACGGCTACGGTAGAGCTTGCTGATTGTGGAACCGTACCCGAAGGATTGTCCCAGCTGCTGGCCGGACCTACCTGTAAGTCGGGTAGCTATCTGTATGCCCGGAATACAGACGGACATAGTTGGGTGTATGCAACTGCAACTGGTCAATGGACCGACGAAGGACCGACAGAATTCCCGGGAGGAACAGACACACGGGTGGTGTCGGCAGTAGTTCCCGTCTCCTATAATGCGAATTTCGTGAACATCGTTACGCTGAGCCAGAATGCCGTGGCTACCGATTCGGCCGCTGTCGTGGCTACCCGTCTGACCAACGACACCGCATGGCGTGTCTTGGAGAGCCCGACCGACTCGTTGTCCTGCCCCAACATTGTCGATCCCACCTTATTATATTATGATCAGGTGTTGTACGCATTCGGCGGCCAGGCGGTGAACAATACGTATACGTATGCGCCTTTCGCCAAGCTGTTCGTCTCGGTCAACAATGGTCTGACTTGGGAGCCCGTGGAAACAGGGGCTACTTTCCCGGGAGACAATGAAACTTTCACACATTATTATAATAAGGAAATGGCAGGTGGTTATTCCTGCACGACCGACAACGAACAGTTCATCTGGATAGTCTGGACCGACGGGACACTCACGCGAGGCCGTGTCAACCGGTTGGGTTTCCAGCCCAAGTGGTAACCCGTTTAGCAGGAGGACGACATCATGACCTATAAAGAACAGATAGACCTTACACGGATTCCCGCACACGTGGCCGTCATTATGGATGGCAACGGACGGTGGGCCAAACAGCGGGGACAGGCACGTTCGTTCGGCCATCAAGCCGGAGCCAAAAGTGTCCATGTCATTGCAGAGACGGCAGCCCGCCTGGGCGTGAAGTTCCTGACCCTTTACACGTTCTCTACCGAGAACTGGAACCGGCCAGTCGATGAGGTGGCCGCACTGATGGGATTGCTCATGGACTCGCTGGAAGAGGAAACGTTCATGAAAAACAACATCTCTTTCCGCATCATCGGCGATACGGCCAAACTGCCCGCCAAAGTTCTTGAACGTCTGCAGCAGTGCATCGAACGCACATCTTCCAACACGGGCATGTGTCTGGTGCTTGCCTTGAGCTATTCCTCGCGGTGGGAACTGACGGACACCTTGCGTCGGATAGCAACCGAGGTGGAACGGGGCGAGCTCCGTGCCGAGGACATTGACGAGGAGGTCATCGGACGTCGTCTGGCGACCCATTTCATGCCCGACCCTGACTTGCTGATTCGTACAGGGGGCGAAATCCGGTTGAGCAATTACCTGTTGTGGCAGTGTGCTTATTCCGAGCTGTATTTTTGCACGACCTTCTGGCCTGATTTCGGCGAGGAGGAATTCTGCAAGGCTATTTGTGATTATCAACAAAGAGAACGCCGATTTGGCAAAACAAGTGAACAAATTTTGAAGTAAACAATGCGATACTCTATTCCCTTTTTTCTATTGGCACTGGCGGGTGCAGGAGCCGTTCCGCAGGCTGCTGTCGCCCAAGAGAACGCTACTCCAACCGACAATGACCTTCCCGTCATCTTGTACAACGGTTCCCCCAAGAAGTACGAGATTGCCGACATCAAGGTCACAGGCGTGAAGAACTATGAAGATTATGTGCTGATAGGTATCTCCGGACTGGCCGTGGGGCAGACCATTACGGTTCCCGGTGACGATATCACCAGTGCAGTGAAGCGCTACTGGCGGCACGGCCTGTTCTCGAACGTCAAGATTTCTGCCGAGAAGATTGAAGGCAATAAGATTTATCTGATGATCGAGCTGGCGCAGCGGCCGCGTATTACCGACATCGCCTTCCATGGCGTGAAGAAAAGTGAGCGCGAAGACCTGCAGCTGAAGCTGGGCAACATGGTGAAGGGGATGCAGATTACACCGAACATGGTAGACCGTGCCAAGATCATCATCAAGAAGCATTTTGACGAGAAGGGGTTCAAGAATGCCGAGGTGAACATCATCGAACGGGAAGATCCGGAGAACAAGGAGCAGGTCTATGTGGATGTGAACATTGACAAGAAGGAAAAGGTGAAGGTCAACTCCATCACCATTGAAGGCAATGCCGTGCTGAGCGACAAGAAGCTGAAGCGCGTCATGAAGAAGACCAATGAAAAGGGAAAACTGGTGAACTTCTTCCGTACCAAGAAGTTCATTAACGAGCGGTACGAAGAAGACAAGCAGAAGATTATCGATAAGTATAACGAGCTGGGTTACCGCGATGCCATCATCGAGGTGGACAGCGTGACTCCTTTCGACGACCGTACCGTGGATGTCTACATGAAAATCCACGAAGGACAGAAATACTACCTGCGCGACATTACCTGGGTGGGCAATACCGTCTATCCTTCCGATTTGCTGAGCCAGCAGCTCCGCATGAACAAGGGAGATGTCTACAACCAGAAGTTGTTGAACGAACGAGTGTCGACCGACGATGATGCTATCGGCAACAATTACTACAACCGCGGATATGTGTTCTTCAACCTCGACCCGGTGGAAGTGAACATCGACAAGGATTCGGTCGATCTGGAGATGCGTATCGTGGAAGGGCCGCAGGCTTCCATCAGTCATGTCCGCATCAATGGCAATGACCGACTGTACGAGAACGTCATCCGCCGTGAAATGCGTACCCGCCCAGGCGACCTGTTCAGCAAGGAGGCTTTGGAGCGTACCTACCGCGAAATTGCGCAGATGGGTCACTTCAATCCGGAGAACATCAAGCCCGATGTCAAGCCCAATCCCGAAGACGGTACGGTGGACATCAACTGGGGACTGGAATCCAAGGCGAACGACCAGGTGGAATTTTCTGCCGGTTGGGGACAGACGGGTGTCATCGGTAAGCTGAGCCTGAAGTTCACCAACTTCTCCATCGCCAACCTCTTCCGCAAGAACGATAACTATCGGGGTTTCTTGCCCCAGGGAGACGGGCAGACCTTAACCATCAGTGGCCAGACCAACGGTAGCTACTACCAGTCGTACAGCGTGTCGTTCCTCGACCCGTGGTTCGGCGGCAAGCGTCCGAACTCGTTGTCGGTATCGGCTTTCTATTCGGTGCAGACCGACATTAGCAGCCAGTACTGGAACAATGCCGTTTCGAACAGCTATTACAGCATGCTGAGCGGTTACGGAAGCTATTATGGTGGCTATTACGATAACTACGAGTCGTATTATGACCCCGACAAGTCATTGAAGATGTTCGGCGTTTCGCTGGGATGGGGGAAACGTCTGCGTTGGCCCGACGACTTCTTCACCCTGTCGGCCGAACTCTCCTACCAGCGGTTTATACTGAAAGACTGGAGCTACCTCTACATCAAGCTGAACAACGGCCAGTATATGAACTCGGGCAACTGCAATAACCTGAGCCTGAACCTGACGCTGGCCCGTAACTCCACCGACAATCCCATTTTCCCCCGTTACGGTTCGGAATTCAGCGCATCCGTGTCCATCACGCCGCCTTATTCGCTGTTCAGCAACAAGGACTTTTCGACATACGGAAAGGACAATTACGAAGATGCCGCCAGCATGTACCGATGGGTGGAATACCACAAGTGGAAATTCAAGTCGAAGACCTATACTGCCCTGCTCGACATTCCGAAGACACCGGTCATCATGACTCGTGCTGAATTTGGCTTGCTGGGCCACTACAACAAGTACAAGCGTTCTCCATTCGAGACCTTCTACATGGGTGGTGACGGTATGACAGGTTATAGTTACAACTACGCTTCCGAGACCATAGCGTTGCGTGGTTATGAGAATGGGTCGCTGACCCCTTACGGCAGCGAAGGTTATGCTTACGTGCGCCTTGGTGCCGAGTTGCGCTACCCGCTGATGCTGGAGAATTCTACCAGCATTTATGCCTTGGGCTTTGTGGAAGGTGGTAACGCCTGGACGGAAGTCAGCAAGTTCAATCCTTTCCAGTTGAAGCGTTCGGCAGGTGTGGGTGTACGCATCTTCCTGCCGATGATCGGTATGATGGGTATCGACTGGGCCTATGGATTTGACAAGATCGACGGCTCCACCCAGTACAGCGGTAGCCAGTTCCACTTCATTATCGGACAAGAATTCTAACTTTAAATGTGTGAATGATATGAAACGAATGATTCTCTCAGCCGTATTGACGGTTGTCTGCCTGCTGACCGCACAGGCACAACGCTTTGCTTTGGTAGATATGGAGTTTATCCTTCAGCAGATTCCGGCGTATACACAAGCCAGCCAACAGCTGGACAAGCTGGGCCAGCAATGGCAACGCGAGGTGGAAGCCAAGGCAGCCGAGGCAAAGGCCCTTTACGAAGCCTACCAGAAAGCTGCCTCCTCGTTGACTCCTGCCCAAAAGACGGCCAAGGAAGAGGCCATCGTGGCCAAGGAAAAGGAAGCTGCCGAACTCCGGAAAAAATATTTCGGTCCGGAAGGAGAAGCTGCGAAGAAGCAGAAAGAGTTGCTGGAGCCTGTCCAGGACCGTGTGTATGAAGCCATCAAGCAACTGGCCCTCCAGCAGGGATACGATGCTGTCATCGATCGGTCGTCGGCTCAGAGCATGATTTTTGCTTCTCCCAAGATTGATATCAGCAATGAAGTGCTGGCGAAGTTAGGATATTCAAATTAATTTTATACTTTTGCAAACTGGAAATTAGAAACAAAAAATAGATAATTACGATTATGTTGAAAAAAATTGCTTTTTTGCTTTTGCTCATCGCTCCGATGAGCGTGTTTGCCCAGAAGTTCGGGCAGTTCAAGTCGATGGACATCATTCCTGTCATGCCGGAATATACGAAGGCACAGACGGATATTGAAACGCTCCGCAAACAGTACGAAGACGAAATCAAGCGTACTTCGGACGAATTCAACAAGAAGTTTGCCGAATACCAGCAGGAGCAGTCGAAACTGCCTCAGAACATTCAGGAACGCCGACAGAAGGAACTGCAGGAAATGCAGGAGAAGGGCATGCAGTATCAGCAGGAAGCCCAGCAGCAGCTGCAGCAGGCTTACGCCGAAATGATGGAGCCGATTTACAAGAAGCTGGAAGATGCCGTGAAGTCGGTCGGTACTGCAGGCGGTTATACGATGGTGTTCGACCTGAACCGTACCGATATCCCCTACATCGATGCCAATGCCGTGAAGGATGTGACGAATGACATCAAGACCAAGTTGGGCATCAGTCTGACAGCTGTTCCTGCCAGTCCGGCAGGTGCTGCCCGCTGACGCTACTCCTTCCGTATACATTGACACAAAGGCACAAAGTGGTGGTGAAGCCAGTGCGCGCTCTTCCCCTTTGTTCCTTTGTGTCTTTTTCATTTTTTTACCTGTTTCCTATGAATTTGCAGCAAGGTCCTATCGGTGTGTTCGACTCCGGATACGGAGGGCTCACCATTCTCGACAAGATTCGTGAACAACTTCCTCAATACAACTACATCTATTTGGGCGACAATGCCCGTACGCCCTACGGCACCCGTTCGTTCGAGGTCGTCTACCAGTTTACGTTGCAGGCCGTGAAAAAACTGTTCGAGTTGGGTTGCCCCTTGGTGATACTGGCCTGCAATACGGCTTCCGCCAAGGCCTTGCGGAGCATCCAGCAGAAAGACTTACCCCATCTGGCACCTGCCAATCGGGTATTGGGGGTGATCCGTCCTACGGTGGAGGCCATCGGGGAGATTACCCGTTCTCGCCATGTAGGCGTGCTGGCCACGGCCGGTACTATCCTTTCCCGTTCCTATCCCTTGGAAATCAAGAAACTCTATCCCGATGTGGAGGTCACGGGAATGCCCTGTCCCATGTGGGTGCCGTTGGTAGAGAACCAGGAGTATGCTTCGGCAGGAGCCGACTACTTTGTCCGCAAATACATTGACGCCTTGTTGGAAGAAGACCCCTTGATTGATACGTTGATATTGGGCTGTACGCATTATCCCTTGCTCATGGAAAAGATTCGCCGTTACACACCGGAAGGTATCCGGTTAGTGGCTCAGGGAGAATACGTGGCGGCCCGTCTGAAAGACTATCTGTGCCGCCACGATGAAATCCGTATCCGCTGTACGGTAGGCGGAACCTGCCGGTTCCTGACGACGGAATCCGAAGATAAGTTCCGCGAGTCTGCCTCCGTCTTCCTGCAGCAGCAGATAGAGGTCAGCAGCATTGTTCTGGGCGATTAGTGGCAGGAGGGTTAGTCGAACGACCATTTAACGGCCAGTGTCGGAATCCATTTCCATCCGTCCATCACGGCGAAGTTGTTCGAAATTTCCCATTCCGTACCGAAGCTGAGGCGGAAGTCGTCGTCAATTCCCTTGAAGGCGTTCAGGTTCACCCAGAACTGTGGCTCGGCCAGGAAGATGAAGTCGTGGGCGTTTCCTTGGGCATCCGTATGCTCCTCGCGCCAAAAGTCGGCAAAACCCGTACATGAGAACTTGCCGTTGCCGAAGTGGAGGTACCACGTACCGGTCAGCTGGAAGCTGTTGGGCGTAGGATTGCTTCGCAGGTACTTGTACATGGGGCTGAACGTGAATCCTTTCGTGTAGTCCTTGTTATTGTACGAGTACGTCACACCGGCCAGGTAGGCATCCTTGATGTACTTGATGCCGCCGTTGTACTCCACGTGCAACGATATGGGGGCTTTCCAGCATCGCAGTTCACGGGAGATTTCCCAGTAAGCCGACTGTACTTCTCCGTTTCCATAGTCCATGTCCACGAAAAAGAAAGTGCTTCCCCATTTGTCGGGCTTGAACATTTCCACCGTGGAGGTCAGTTGGGGACGTTCCTTCAGTTCATCGTACTGGGAGTGTCCGAAATCATAGTGTAACTGCACGTTCTGTGCCGACAGCTGGCTACATAGTGCCATGCCCAGCAACATCCATAAACAAATCAGTTTTTTCATTTCGTAGTTGACAGTGTTAGTTTAACAAACATTTCATGCTCTTAAAATTGCTACAAAGATAGCGGATGCCCCCCGTACTGCCAATGTTTTCGGTTCTTTTTTTGCAGTCTTCGCTGGATGCGCCAACGCTGGTTTCGACAACCAGGTATCTTGTTCTATGAATCGGCCATGACTGTCTGTAAGGAAGTATCTGTCAGTTGCGTCATGAATTGTTTGGGCGTTAAGCCTTTGATATTCTTGAACTGGCGATAGAAAGAACTTCTCGATGAGAATCCGGCTTCTCGGATAAGCTGGTCGATTTGAGCATCTTTTTTTTTGGTGGATGAGCTCAATGAAATAATTGACACGGTACTCTGATAGCCATACGTTGAAATTCCGGTGTGAAATGGTGTTGATGGCATTCGACAGGTGCGTCCTGTTCGTCATAGCTTTCTGAGCCAGTTCGGTCAGGCTCAGGTTCGGCTGGAGAAACAGTTGCTCTTTCTCCATGACCATAATGACACGTTCGTAAAGTCGGCGGTAAAATTCGGCTTCTTTTTCATTTCTCCGTAATGCCGTTTCCGACTGTTTCAGAGCGGTTTCCTCCTTCATCTTCTCTTTGTACCAGGAATAACTGATGCCTCCCATAAGCACGAGGATGGTCAGGCAGATGCCTGCAGCAATGAGTAGGGTGGAGTCAGTAAAGAAATTTTCTATCATGCGTAATAGATTATAGATGTGAGCCTAATTCAGTTTCGTTGAGCCGGATGATCCAGCTCCGGATTTGTAGCATTGTACAGGCATAGGGGCGTTCGGGCAGTTGGGTCTCATTGAGGAAGAAAAGAAGTTGGAAATGGTCTTCCCGGTCCAGGTATTCCTGTTCCCCCATATGGAGGAAATCGGTCATGCCGGCCAGCACCAGGTAGTCTGTCAAAGGAATATCGAATACTTGTGAGCCGGTAGGGAGATGCTTCAGACGCATCCGTGTACCATCGCCGGTCAGCAGGCGGAGGGTGTGGAAACCTGACTGTACGACACTGAGGCTGTCCAGCCGCGCCGTCTCGTGCAGGAAAGGATAGTAACAGACATGGCCAGATGGGAGGTTATAGGCATCCAGTTTTCGGTTGTTGGCTTCTATCTCCAGTTGGAAATCAGCCGTATCCAGTTCTTTTTCGCCCGACAGCAACTGTAGGGTGGTGGCTATGCGTTTCGTGTCTTTCATCAGGGAAACAGGGATTATCTGATAGGATTCGTTCACCATTACGGAACTGGCCCGCCCATAGAACAGGTTGCCCAGTGCTTCCCGTTGTGTCTCTTCCACTAATTCCATCCCGTCTTCCTGACAGCGCAAATGGGGGTCGTTCCCTCCCGACCATACCAATATGTCGTAAGTTCCCTCCGGCAATTCCGGCAAACGGATGCGGTATTGGTTCGCTTGAAGAGAAAAACTGTCTACGTTCTGCTGTCCCACACACTGCCCGTTGTCGTCTATCACAAAGACAGAAGCATCGAAAACTTGAGTTGTGACCGCTTCGGCATCCAGCATGTTGTAGGTGTACGTCAACTGTATCCAGGTGCCCGATGGGCAATGATCGTAATTGTCATTAATCCATGAGCAGCCGGACAGACAGGCAGTGCAGAGCACGAGTAAGAGCGTAGACAGTTTCATCATTCTAAGCAGAGAGATATCGAGTTCGTTAATTTATAAATGCGTTTATTCCAGTTCGGCATTTTGATTGCGGACAATCCATGGCTTGATTTCGAAGGCGACATTCAGGAGTACGTCGTCTTCTATCGGCTTGATGTCTGTATCGGGTGTACCCGGGCCCAAACCCTTGACATTGGTGACCGAGATGCGGTAGATGTTGTTGCGGACAATGCTGTACTCCATCACGCCCAGATAGGTCGGGTTGTTGTTGTCGAGGTGTTTGATCCAGTAGTTGTAGTAAGTGCTGTAGCTCCCGCTATTGTTCGTGAACCGATAAATCTGGTAGGCTTTCAGTTCCTCGTCGGTGGCATTGTCACCTGCTGCAGGGATTTTACCTTTACCGATTTTCTGCACAGCCAGGGTGGAAGTGTAGAACTTATAGTTGAAATAGTAAATCTTGTTCGGATACGAGGTTATGACCGTCCCCGATTCGTTCAAAATCTGAGCAGGACTCATGGCGCCTCTGAACATGATACCGGTTGCGTAGCACGTGTATTGTGCGGGACGGAACATGGCGTTCTCGTAGCAGTAGAGGCTGGTGGTCTGGCCGACGGCTGCAACGGTTCCCCATTGTACGCTCTCGTGGTTGACAAACGCCTGGTCATACATGCCGTTCTGGTTGTTGAATGCAGGTGCGCCTGCTACCGTCTTCTGGTAGAAGTTCGGGTCAATCAGGTAGCCGTCGGTGGCGGCGATGGCACTGAAGTTGCCCGGCAGTGAGTAGGAAGGTTCGGTGGCAGGTGTTTCGTTGCCGTCAGGAATGACATCCACGTGGCGGAACGTGTAGTACCGCTTGCTCAGGTTCACAATCTTGAAGTTGTTCAGGTTGATGGTGGCATACGTGACGTTGTTCTTGTCTTTCAGTTCATAAGAACCTTGCGTGTTACTCAGCTCGATTTTAGCCAGTACCCGCTCTAAGGAAACCGTGATGGTCTGGGCACTGCCGTCGGTGCTCGGCGTCAGCACGACGGACTGAAGGTCAGCCCCCCGGTTGGTCATGACAATTCCGTTGCTGACACCGTTGACGATGCCCGACACGTTTTCCACATTGGCGAGGAAGTCTGCTTCCGCAGCGGCATTGATCACCTGTTGCGTGTTGGCAAGGGCATAGATGTTGTACGTTCCCTTTTTGATGGTGGCTTCGCCCGAATACGTGGCGATGTCGCCTACTATTCCAGCCGATGTGATGTTGCTGACATCCACCCGTTCCACGAACATACCGGAAGTGGGGTTGAAGAAATACAGCTGTACGTTGTTCAGCTGGTATTCTTCTGGGTACCCGATTTCGTGATTGCCGGAATCCTCGGCATCACGACCGCTGGCGGTGGTGGTGTTCAGCGTGAAGAGGAAGCGGACATTGCCGTTGCCCGTCACCTGCTCCGGTGAACCATTGTTTGTACCTTGGTTGTTGTAGTCTACGTCTGCATCGTTGATACAGCTGCTCATGGCCAGGCAAGCGGCCAGTAACCAGTAGAAATTACTTTTTTTCATACGTTTTGTTTTTTATAGAGTTAATAAATCATGTTTTCTGGGTCATTCCGGGAGAATCGTGTAGCGGATCACGTAGTCGGTGCGGCGCAAGGCAGGCAGTACATGTTCCAGCAGCACTTGAAACTCTTTCGGATGTTTCTTTCGCATTTTCTTTTCCTTTTGGTCAGGAGCCAGTGCATCGTCCGCCAGTTCCAGCAACTCTGGCTTGTGGCTGATGTCGCTGACAGACACCAGCCGTTTCAGCCCCTCCCAGTCTTCGGGAGTGAAGCGGGTCGTGATGAGACTGTCTGCCAGTCCGTAGCGTTCCGTCAGGTACCGCTTCAGGCTTTCGGTGCGTTCTCTCGACAGGCGTTCGTTGTTCTTGTAAGGTCCTTCGGGTGAGGCATAGCCGTGAAGTTCGATGGCAGACAGAATGACTTGCGGCTGTCTTGTCACCTCCTCGATGCTGCGATGGATTCTCTCCAGCTCTTCCGCATTGCGGCTGAAGGTCGGATAGATAGTGGTTTCATTGAGCGGAAAGTCCAGATAGGCACTGCCGCTCTTCTCGATGACGTTTTTCGGAAGGTCGGCTCCGGTGTGTGGGGGTTGCAGCAGCTGTTCCACCGCCACCGGCCGGGAGGGGACTTCCACGTAACCCAGCAGTAGCGAATCGGTGCGGAAGGGGATGCCGCAGCCACAGCTGGTTTCGTCTACCTGCAATTGTGCGTATCGCATCCATTCGCTGAAATGGACTGCTCTCAGGTACTGCACCTTTTGCGTTTGCCCGTTGCGCCGGCGCAGTTCCACATAGTCTTTCTCTTCCCTTGCCTGTTCGCGTTGGAACACGATATGCTGCTTCCGGCTGTTGATGTAGATAGACGGCAGCTGGACATAGTTGTCCAGGCTGTCTGCCAGCCGGGGCGTCAGACCGACGGATTCGTTGGGACGCAGCATGCGGTTCACCTCCAGCTGCATCGACACGATGAGCTGTCCGCCGGAAATGTAGAACTGCGAATCGGTGATGCAGATGGACGAATCCCTGTCTTGCGCCTGGAGGGGACGGACCATGCCAAGCGTGGCGATGAGGCTGAGTATGAATAGACCTTTCATGATGATCAATGCATTAAAGTTGTTAGAACAGATAGATAAGGCTGATGGAGGCCTTGGTCGGTCCCACATAGTGGTAGTTGTCCGTTTTGTCCAGTCTGGCACATTCCCGGGGACAACGGTAACGTTTGTAGTGGATAAATTCATATCCCGCACTGATGGAACATTCTATATTCCAGTGCGTATCCAGCAGAAACTGGTAGCCCCCTGTCACTCCACCGCCCAGCAGATATCCTTCGTAGCGGTGCTGCTGCAGGTCGGGGAACAGTCCGAAAGGCAGTTTCTTCCCTCCCATGTTGAACTGGGCGCCGTTGAGGAAGCCGCCCACAAAACCGCCGTTGAACTTCTGGCACAGCCAGTGGCGCACTTCAGTCTGTGCCAGCCAGTATTTCTCCACGCTCATCTCGCCGCGTGTCCACGGGCGGATGCTGCCATAGCCTTCCCATGTGGTGCGTCGGCCGGCTGCCAGTTCGAAGCCTGCATTCAGCGACCCCATGACGGCGGAAAGGGTATTTGTTTTCACGGCGATGGTCTGTGCCGGCAGGCTGGCGGCGGCCGAAAGGGCTGTCCATAGACAATAGAAGCAGGCTTTTCTCATGGCTATTACGGAATTTCAGTGGTTTTGTTGGAGTCGAAGAACAGTTTCAGGTTGATGGCGGCCTCTTCCGACCCTTCTGCCTTGGCGGCTTTCAGCAGGCGGATGCCTTCATAAAGGTTGTTGCACAACAGCTCATAGATACCTCGGCAGCTTTTATAGGCCAGTGTCTCGTGAGAGGCCACTTGCAGGTAGCGGCCGGCAGCCTCTACGTTGCCCTGTTCCAATGCGGCAGCGGCTGCGTTCAGATTGGCCACCGGATGGGCTGGGTAAATCTGCACGCTGGTCTGGATGATGTGGTAGAACTTGTCGGGCTGGCTTTTATAGCTCAGGGCCACTGCATACAGTTCGCGCAGGGACAGCATCTGCGGGGTAATTTCGGCGATGACCTTCGCTTCGTCCAGACTGAAGTTCAGCTCTTTCTGGTTGCGCTCGTCGGTCACGTCGCTTTCGGGCGACAGGTAGCTGCCTTTGTAGCTGACCGTAGCCGGTCGGGCCTGTGTCCCGGCCGGCTCTTGCTCTACGGCAGGTCCGACGGGGGCGACCGGAAGGGCTGCCGTAGGACCTGCCGGAGATATCCCGACGGTCAGCAGCTCGTTCTGCGTGCGGTTTCCGTTGCGTTGGAATACTTCTTTCTGTATTTCCAGCTTTGTCCCCGTCTGCCGGAAGATGCCTGCGGTGGCTCCCCGATAGCTGAAGGTCTGCTGCGGACTGGCCCAGAGAAAGCTATGTGCGGCAGGGGCATTCCCTTTCTGGCGGGCCAGCAGATGTTCGCGGACCGCCTTCTTCTGCGCCTGTTTGCTGTTCAGTACGAGGGTAGACAGGGGAATGCGTTGGTTCCCGCTGGTCAGGATAGGGGTGATATGAATGTGGTCGAACGACTTAAGGTCATCGGTCGACAGTGAAAGTTCCATCTTCAGCACGGTCGAGTCCTGTTGGCAAGTCCATTCGGTGGACAAGACCTTCAGCTGGTAGGTCTGTGCGCTGAGTGCTCCCGTACAGAGAAGCCATCCCAGCAAGGCAGGGGTTCGTTTCATGTGAGTTTCTACTTATTTATATATAGGTTATTGACAGTATCTTCTATCGCAGGAAATAGGTCAGCGTTACGCCTACTTGGTACGGACCTATGTAGTTCGAATACGATTCCTTCTCCATCGGGTCGTTCTTTTCCGGTCCGTATCGTTTGTAGTGCAGATGCAGGTAGCCGGCTGATACGCTGGTCTCGAGGTTCCAGTAGGTGCCCAACAGCCATTGGTAGCCATAGGTCAGGCCGCAGCCGATGGCATTGCCCTGGTAACGATGGTTCTTGAGGGTAGTGATGGGAGGCATTTTCGCGATGTTATAGTTCGCCCAGTTCAGGTGGATGCCCATGAAGCTACCCGTGAACACCCCTTTCCACCAGTAGCGGTATTCCGGTTGTACCCAAATGTGTTTCATTTTTTTGTTGTTGCCCCATTCCCACGGATGGTATTGCACTTGCAGCGAAAGGGAGGTTTGTTCTCCGGTGGCCAGTTCGCCGCCGATGTTCATTGTCCCTGTCAGCAGATACAAGGCGTTCGTCTTGATGGCTGCTTCCTGCGCTTGCGCTTCTAAAAGAAGGAATGTTTGGACGAGGATGGCCATGAGGCTCATCCAAACTCTATTTGTTACCATGTCTCTTTTTTTGAAGCAAATGTAGTCAAATGTTTTAAGCTCAGTGAGCACAATTTTCTACTTGTTAAAATACTCGTGAAAAAATGTATAATTTGGGATTTTACGGTTTATGATTATGTATCATTCAGCATAAAATTGATGAAATGGGACATGGAATCCATGATTTATATCTAAACTGCTCTTCTCCCATGATGTATAGTTGTGTCTGAGTAATACCCACGTGAGTATGTATAAGGGGTAACCCGAATGTGTGAGCGAGAGCACTACAGTCTCTCCCTCCACATTCAGAGATACAGTTATAGCATACACCGTAAGCATCAACTTCAAACTTTGTCTTTAACCAACTAATTCTCTCCTATCTGGGAAGTCGGTATCATAAAGTGTAAATGATTTGTAACAAGACAGAGATAGACTGCCTGTTTCTCCGCTGCTTTTTGTCAGATAAAGTTCCTTTCTGCATTGCTTTTGAATTCAATGGATGTAACCTTTTCATCTCCAAGTTTTGAGCGGTTTGCATCCGCCACCGGATTTTTTTTTGTAAGTTTGCTGGCGAAAACCATTTGTGAGCTTATGGAGACTTCATTGTTTTACTATTCTGCCTGTCTGATCCTGATGGTGACGGCTGCCATCTGTGGCATCGTCCGCTGGTGTCATCTGTGTCATCCCTATAGCAGGAAGGCGGATTATTTCTATCCATCGCGCAAGTATGTGGCGGGCTATTTCCTCGCCATATTGTTGCTGTTCCCTTACCTGATACACCCGGAAAGTCCGGACACGTGGCTGTTCGTCCGGTGTTTCTTCATCGTTTACATCCCCTCGTTTGGTGCTGTGTCCTTCAGGAGCTATTTCTCCTGCAAGGTGAAATACAGGTGGATGAATTTCCTGCTGGTAGGCTGTCTGCCCGGGCTGGCACTGCTGGTGCTGTTTGTCTTTGCCTGCTGGGGAGGAGACAGGCTGGAGCCGTGGCGCAGTTGGGTCATCGGCCTTATGGTGCTTTCTTCTTTCTTCGTCACAGTCCATCTGATGTGCGTCACCCGTTGGCTGGCCCGCCGTGTTTCCGACTACCAGCACGGTGAGTTCTCCAACGAGGAGGACTTCCCGGTCCATTTTGCCCGGAGCATCGCCTTCGTTCCGCTGTTTTTCTGGCTGCTGGCCATGGGTGTGTTCCTGACAGATAGCCGGGAGGTATATGCCGTATTCAACATCGTCCTGTCGGGCGCGGGTGTCTGGCTGCTGCTGTACATCTTGCCCTCGCACCGCATGGAGTGCCGCTCCATCGAGGAGTCGATGGAGAAGACGGTCGATCAGTCGCAGGAAGAGGGGGAGGAAGTGCTGGAGGTGTATGGCAGCGACACGGTGGAGCGGCCGCGCGAACTGTCGGACACGCTGATGGAACAGCTGGAGGAGAAGATCCGCAATGCCGTGGTGGGCGAACGGCTCTACTTGGATCCCAGTTTCAACAAGCAGGACCTGGCGCGACGGTTAGGTACGAACCGCACCTACCTGTCCATTGTCTTCCGCGAGCGGTTCACTTCGTTTTATGATTTCGTCAATGCACTGCGCATCGAGCACGCCATGCGCTATCGCGAGGAGCATCCCGAGGCCAGCCAGTTGGAGGTGGCGGTGAACAGCGGTTTCGGGACGGTGAGGACATTCAGCCGCGTCCGTAAGCAGTATGCTGAAGGCAAGTCCTGAAGACGGACGTCCCGGCATGGACAGCTGTTCTGTGCCGGAATGTGAGACGAAATTGTCTGTTTTGTATAATTTTGTCGGATTGTCCTGCTTTCTTGCCTTTTTGTCGCTAACTCTTGTCTTGTTGTCACGCCGTTTCTGCAGCAATCTGTTTTCTTTGCAGAAACCTTTTGAATGTGTGACTATGGACAAGATGAAACTATTCAACCACTTTGTTTGGGCACTGGTATGTGTACCATTCATGGCTTGCTCGGACCATGAGTCGGGCGGCGACAGCGGCGCACAGCAGCCGCTCGGTCAGGTGAACGTTCCGCGGCGGAATCCTTTCCTGGCGCAAGAGCATTACAGTATTACTCATTTCAACTCCGCACAGACAGACGCCTTTCCATATAAGGTGGCGGACGGGATTTTTTACGCCGACCCGGATGCGTGCGAAGGGGGATGGAGCGGTCCGGTGAACCTGATGACGCTGTCGGCAGCGGCAGACGGCTATATGTGGGGCATGAGCAGCGACCGTGTGTCGTACTACCGGACGGCGGACGGGGCTTTCACGAAACTGGGTGAAGCGGGACTGCCTTCGGGCACGTTGAAGACCGAAGAGCAGCTGCGCCAGCTCTCGGCGAAGTATGCCTCGACACAGGAACTCTACAATGCCATCGTTCCTTTCCTGGGCCAGAACCCGATGTTCGCCATCGCCAGCGGTAACTACGTGCTGTGCGACAAGGACAACTATGCCTATACCAATATCGGAACCTGCATCGCCCGCTACCGGCTGGCCGATGCCTCGCAGCCCGAGAAGGGCATCGTGCTCGACCGGCAACTCGACATCAGTGGCAGTGTGGTGGGCGCAAAGACGCTGGTAGGGGTGGTCATGACCTACGACGGCTACCTGGTAGTGGGCTACAACCGGGGAATCGTAATTGTCGATCGCGAGCTGACCGGAGTCATCGACAATTGTCCCTTGCCGGACGGGCAGGTGCTGACGAACTCGGTGGCTGTTGATGAGCAGAATGGCATCTACGTGGCCAGCAACGGCCAACTGGAGAACGGCGATGGGCGGATGCAAAAGATCGTGTGGAAAAACAGGCGGCTCAGCACCGACGAGGCGGACGGGGCATGGAGTGCCAGCTATGATGGCGGCCCCAATGCTCCTTCCATCAAGATGGGTACGGGTACCGGATCTACGCCTACCCTCATGGGCTTCGGCGACGACGAAGACCGGTTGGTGGTCATTACGGACGGTGCACGGCGGATGAAGATCGTGGCTTTCTGGCGCGACGGCATTCCGGCGGATGCACGGGAGGTGGTGCCGGGCAATCCGCGGGTGGCCGACGTGTATGAGGTGACCTGCGGCTTGCCGAAAGAAACGGAGTGGGTGCAGTCGGAACAGTCGGTCGTATGTGCGGGCTACGGGGCATTTGTGGTCAACAATGTCCTGACCGGTGCGCCGACGACGGGCGACAAGGTGGTGGATGTGCTGGCTATCGGTCCGCTGATTGAGACACCGCGCGGGGTGGAACGCCTGCGGTGGAACACCGCTTCCAACTGTTGGGAGACGGTGTGGGTCAGAGGGGACATCAGTTCGCCCAGCATGATTCCTGCGGTCAGCACGGCCTCGGAGATGGTCTTTGTCAACGGCTACAGTACCACCGATGGATGGGAAGTGACGGGGCTGGACTGGAACACGGGAGTTGTCCGCCATCGGGTCATCTTCGGTGACACCAGCCGCGGCAACGGCACCTATGCCATCATTCAGTACTTAGAGAACGGGGACTTGCTGTTCAACTCGGTGAGCGGCCCTTACCGGGTACACCTCCAGTAAATACAGACAGACGGTCTGGAAAGTATTCACCCATATTGTATCACTCGTTAATGAACCACTTTATACCATGATGAAACATCTTCTTTATTTTGCGATGACCCTTTTGCTGGTCGTGACCGGATGCTCGGACAATGATGACCGTATCGAGATCGTCAATCCTTCCCCGAAAGAGCAGTGGGGAAAGACTCTGGTAGGGAGCGACGGTACCATTTTTGCCTATCCCGACCTGTACGTCAACTATTGGGAATATACGTGGAGCACTGAGCAGCATTCCGATCTGGTCCTCCGCATCAAGGGAGCCTTCCCGAAAGCCCGTTTCTTCAGTTTCAGCCTGTACGATGATGAGAAAGGGGAAGCCATCGGAGGCTTTGCCGACAATGAGATAGTCCCCGACGATGGCAGTATCAACCCCTTTGTCGTCACTTCGCCGGACCAGGGCAGCTTTACGGTGTACATTGTTCCGTCTGCTATGGATGACAGCCAGGTGCGCCGGCTGGGCTCACCGAACGTGTGCAGGGTTAAGGAGGGAGTGAGGCGGGCCACCATTGTCGTTCGTGAGTACCTCGGTGTAGATGAATACGGCGGTGTGGAGCTGCCGTCCATTGAGGCGATGGATCGGAACACGATGGAGGAGGTGGCAGCCCCGATCCGCATGAACTCGAATGTCACTTCGTTCGACGTGTCGTACAGCCATCTGTGGTCGGACGAACGGGACGAGATGCCGTTCTTCCTCGCTTCCCGAGGGGCGTACTATCCGAACAACTCGACCGACTATCTTTTTGCCCGCACCATCTTGAAGGACGATCAGGTGCTGGTGTTCAGTTTCGTTCCTGTCACGATCCCCAAGACCGTTGAGGAATACAAGACGGCGCATGCCCGCTACTGGTCCATCTGCTTCGGCTCTGCCCGCGACACGCATTCCTACTATTCGGTCTATGACGAGCAGGCTGCCGTACCCGATGGGGAAGCGTGCACGTTCGTGGTCTGCATGCAGCAGAACCAGGACCTGGAGGCTGTGCGCCATAAGGTAGAGGCCGAAAAGGCAAAAGGTGGCCACTGGCAGTTGGTGGTCTGGGACAGGGAGCGGAAGTCGGTAGAAGGCAACGCCATCGGCGACTGTATCGTCACCATGTACCGCAATATCCTGCCCGACAAGAGTTGGGAATACTCCATCTCGTCCATGATACCTACGCCTTACGGTGATCCGGTGAACACTGCCCAGGAGAACCCCGACAAGATGATTGCCCGTCGGGCATTGGGTAAATACGGCCCACACGGATGGAAATATACCACCGCTGAATTTCTGGCCGACCAGTGGACAGAAAGGAACGAGTAGGGAGAATGACAGGGTAAAAAGAGGAAGCAGAAAGAATGTCCCTGGACAGCTTGGGGAAGCAGACAAGCACTCAGCTGCAGACAAAAAAAGTCCGTTTCAAGAAGAAACGGACTTTTTGCTCTTCGTCTTGGACTTGAACCAAGGACCCTCTGATTAACAGTCAGATGCTCTAACCGACTGAGCTAACGAAGAATTTGGCTCTTCAGGTTGGACTTGAACCAACGACCCTCTGATTAACAGTCAGATGCTCTAACCGACTGAGCTACTGAAGAATGCAATGATTGTTGAAATGAGCTCTTCGACTTGGACTTGAACCAAGGACCCTCTGATTAACAGTCAGATGCTCTAACCGACTGAGCTAACGAAGAA
>JALEPZ010000044.1 GCA_022767125.1 Phocaeicola plebeius | reverse complement strand
AAGCCTTCATTATCAAATCCGTTCGGATTGACGGTTTCTTCTGCGATACGTCCCTTACATTATATATATAACGAAGGGAACGCATCTCCTTGTACTACATTTCTTGTTTGTTTATCCAAAGTCTTTCAATGAACTCTTTTTCTCATCGCTTCCGTTGTTTCTCGAAAGCGGTTGCAAAGGTACGGCTTTTTGCGAAACCTGCAAGCAATTGCATCTACTTTTTTTCAGGAAAATTGCAGGTTATTACGTAAGTTCTTGTATTACAACTATGTTACGGAACATATTTTTTTCATCCATTTCCGGAACGGGATTATATTTACACCTTATTATATATGGGAATGACTATAAAAGAAATACCAGTCAACCGGAAAGACGTCATACTTTTGCGTTCAGCCCAGGCTGAACGGTCATTGAAGATACCCTACTTGCGCTCCGAAGATATCTTCGGGCATCGTTCCGCCTGGGCTGAACGCAAGACCAAGAAGACCTGACGGAATGGTACAGCCAGCGGCAACAGATCCCTCACCTACGTTCGGGATGACAGTAAGGAAAGAACAACAGTAAGTAAAGGACAACTACAAGTAAAGGACAACTGCAAGTAAAGGACAACAGTCCAGAATAAAGAAGAACTCTGTATCTCTGAGACTCCGTGTTTAACAACCCCCAGACTGTCCGAGAATTGCTTTCCGATTTCCTTTTTCCCTGTCATTTCGAATGAAGTGAGAAATCTGTTAGCGCAAAGTGATGCATTCAGATGCTTCACTATGGTCAGCATGACAGTTGGATAGGTAGCCCAAAGTTTTCGGACAGGCTCCCCTACACAAAAGGGCATAAAAAAAGGAGTACCGCTGTACTCCAACCTTTGTTAACCTTAAATCTAATACTATGAAAAACACAATGCAAAGGTACGCATTTCTGCATTCCCTGCAAATTTTCCAAGAGAAAAAGTATGTTTTATAACAGGATTTAAGGATACAACCTTTTAGTTATAGACTTGTTAACGGAAGTCTTCAGCATATCACTTACTCTCTTCTATACCGACTTTCATCAATATTCTACCTTGTAGTCTTTGTGCAAGGGTTCCCCTTTCCAAGCCTTCAGGGTCGTCCACTCAGCCGGTGCATCGGTCCAGAAGGGGTCATCTGCAGGAAGTCCTAACGGAAGGAAACTCAAGGTAGCCATGTAGAGGCTGCCGGTAGAAGTATAGACATCAGCACATTCCGGTTGATGACCATTGAAGCCCAAAACCAGCCACCCATCCTTGTCGAAATTCTGGCTTCCTTCGTACATATGACGGTGGACAGCCGTCAAGGCACAGCGCACCTGAGCCGGCTGGATATGGGAAGGCAGCAACTTGCGGAGTGCCACATCGGCCAACGACTGAAAAGCTGCCGTACGGTACGTGACAGAACGACCGAAAGCAGGATAGGTCCCGTCCGGCCCAATCATGCGTTCACAGAATTCCGAATGGCGGACCATGCGGCGCAATGCCTCATCCAGTTCCTGTTGGCTGGCCCACCGTTTCGGAAGCAGCGTCTCCAGCATGGCCACCATCATGGAATGCATGACATAGGCGTTGTAATTGTCCATGCTGAACTTGGGACCATCGCTGTACCAACCATCGCCGACATACCATTCCTTGACCTTGTTCTTGCTGACCCGTACACGGAACTGGTCGAACTGGGCACCCTGTTGGAGGAGGAAAGCCTCCGTCAGTCCGGTAAAGAGCAGCCAGTTGTTGTAGGCACCGGTACGGTCGCGCAGGGCCTGAAAGGATTCGATGTAACGTTGCTTGGTCACCTCGTCCAGCGGCTCCCACAGAGCTTTGGGGGCACGCAAAAAGGCATGAACCAGATAGGCAGCATCCACAATGGGCTGTGCATGCTTGGTAAAGTTGAGCCGGTCGGGAGAAGCCGGATCGACGGCATTCTTCAGTCCCTTCAGCGTTTCTTCGCGCAACTGTTTGCGGAGCTTTCCTTCTTCCGTGTCGTCATCGGGCAAGGCCAGCCAGGGAGCTACACCGGCCAAGGTACGTCCCACCGCCTCTAAATGGGTCATGTCCTTGAAACCGGCAGTCTCGCCAGAGGCCGTCTCTACCGGCATGTTCTGATGCAGTGTGCCTTCGGCCAGGTTATGAATGACGGGATAAGAAATTTTCCACAGCAACTGGACCCAGACAGCACGGTCTTGTGCACCGGTTGACTGCACCTGTTCCTGACGCACATGGTTCTTTTTGTTTTTGGCCTGTGTAGGTACGAAAGGGGTGACAAGCAGGGTCACCAACAGAAGGAGGGGATAAACGATTTGTTTCATACTTGAATAATGAGTGATGAGTGAATTAGTTGTTTTTCGCCTACAAAGATACAACAAAAAACTGAGAATGAGGGCAGAATGATGAAAAATCTGTGAGAATGAGCGGATTAATTGATTTAGTTGGATTTTCTGTGAAGACAACAGATGCCACAAAAAGTCAGTTGAAGCAAGAGTTTCGTTACTATCCCGTTACTCTTTTCGCTG
>JALEPZ010000043.1 GCA_022767125.1 Phocaeicola plebeius | reverse complement strand
CCGAATAACAACAAGATTTCCGTTTGGCCATAAGTCAGCGTATTACCTTCTATATGGTTACTATTATAGTTGAAGTCAACAGTAAAACGACGGCTAAGCCTATCCTTATCCTTCTCAGATAGTGGTTGCAACTCTTGCCATGCAGTCAAAGCCTTCTTAATATTAAGATATTTCATACAGCGCCTTATTTAGTATCATACAGTGCAAATATACAAAATGTTTTCAATATGGTTGTATGACTACAACCTTTTTTATTGTTTACTGCATGGCAAAAACGGAGCAGACTGTTACAGCAAAAACGGCCATGCTGTTACAGTTCTGACGCTGCAAAGTTAATGTTTTTTTTCTCAAACTGTCTCCGGTCTTATGAGTAGCTATCCATAAGACCGGTGCCTCTCTACGGCAGAAAAAAAGTATCAAATCAAACTGAAAACAGAGAAAATGACTAATTTTGCATCGCCATTAGGGTAAAGAGCATGAAAAGTGAACGGATATCCCCGTTTTGGGTGGGTGGATATCGTCCGTTTTCAACAATTTATTAGCGTGTTTGGGATTAATCCAGACCCGCAAGTTATTGACAAACTTTTCAAAGAACTCATTTTATTTACTGCCAGAGCCGCTTAGGCGTGGCGAATTTTTAACGAACTATTGAAAAAGTAGTAGAATAAATAATTAAGGAATTATAAAAATATGAAGAATTGTTTTTACCTGCTTTGTTTTCTTTTTTTTCTGACTGCTTGTCAGAAAAAAAGCTCATCAGGGCCGATACAGGTGGACCTTACAAATACAGAAAGTGCGATAAATTATTCAAGTTTCGTGGATTCAGCAACGATTGTCACGTTGGAGTTGAGTGACAGCTTGCCAATCAACGGTGTTTCAGGTTTGTTTTTTGATGACGGTAAACTTTTTGTCAAGGACAGCGGGCAGGAAGGTATTTTTGTTTTTGATGAAAAAAGCGGACAACAACTTGCACACTTGAATGCGTTCGGTGAGGGACCGGAAGAGATAAAGCGTATAGGTGCGTGGTGCCTAGATTCCTTTCAGAAACACATATGTATCTTTGATAAAGGAGACATGAAAGTAAAGGAATATGATTATGCTGGCAATTATATATCCTCTTTTCCCATGGAATATTTTCTTCTGGACATGGTGAAGTTGGGGAAAGAAAGTATCGTTTGTTTTTACCCTATTTTTGCCGGTCATGAACAGCCTGAAGGTGTCTGGCTGGATAATATGAGACATTTTAATAAGAGCATATCTTCGCATGTGACAGAATCTTGCAGATTTCACTATTTCCCGATAATGTATAACTGGAACGGCTCATCTGCTTACTATTACGATAGAAACTGGGATGAGCTGTCTCTTGTGACGAACGATACACTGCAACTATTGTATACCTTTGATATTAAACAGGCAATACCTCTTTCTGTGAAGGGAGAACGTGATTTAACTCCTCAAAAATTAGATGGTCGCTCAATTGTTCACCACTTTACTTATTCGAACAATTTTATTTTGTTTAGCTTCCATACATTTCACCAAGATGATATGAGCCAGAAAGATATTACCTGGATGTTATTCGATAAAAGGAAAAGAACGGTTTCCACTTCGAAATCTTTGATAAATGATTTGAATGCAGGATATGAGATAAAAGGTTATGGTTTGTTTTACAAGAATGACCATACATGGGTGCGGGTTGATGACAGTTTAGATGGTAAAATTCAGCTGGAATACTTGTATTTGCAATAATCTGTAGTCAACCAGCCTAAAATCGTAGGTATCTGCATGAGACCACGCAGGTATCTGCGATGGCCAATGAAGGTATCTGCGTTGAGTATCGCAGTCAGGGCGTGACAACGTGACAATATATTATATAAACTTTCACACGAGTGGAAATTAACGAACTATATAGTAAGCGAATTTCCCGTTATAGGGATTTTCTATATATATTGTTGTCACGCTGTCACGCCACATGAGTTTTCTGCCTTTCTTTTTCCCTGTCATTTCGAACGAAGTGAGAAATCTGTTAGCTCAAAGTGGGTGTATTTGCCATAATATGGATAAAGTGGGGATTGTGTGAAAATTAGGGATAAAACAGCTCGGATAATGTGAAGTAAACGTGCTACGCATCGCCGGGCATCAATAAATCAGGTACTTCTTCCGCATCTGCCGGTACGCCTCCAGTTCCTTGGTCCACCGGCTGCGGATCTCCTCCTCGGTCTTGCCACCGAGAATGTCCAGCCTAACCTGGTTGGTGCCCATCAGCAGGTCGAACCAAGAGGCACGGCTGAAGAACTTGTCGGCTATGCCGGCCGACTGGTAGGCCTTGTAGAAGTAGAGGATGTACTCGAGGCTGAATCCGGCAGGGGCGGGGGTCTTGCGCAGGTCGAGCCCGTAGCAGTATTGTCCGGCATGGAGCGGTGCACTGTCGTACCCTTTCAAAGGCTGAGGCTGGAAGCGGAAGGAGAAGGTGCCGGACGACGAGGTGCCGTCGTCGGGAGCGGACGGTGCCAGCAGCGGACTGCCCAGCAGCTGGAAGGGATAGAGCGTACCTCTTCCTACACTGACCGAAGTGCCCTCGAAGGGACAGAGCGAAGGATAGAAGGCGATGGCAGGGTCGTTCGGCAGGTTGGGAGAGGGGCGGACGGGCAACGAATAGGGTTGGCCGTGCTTCCATCCCTTGATGGGGATGACCTGCAGCCGGCACTCTACCCCTTTCCCCAGCCATCCTTCGCCGTTAATCATCTGGGCCAGTTCGCCTATCGTGCACCCATGAAGGAGGGGGATGGGCAGCAGGCTCACAAAACCCTTGTACTTGGGCTGGCGGAGCGGGCCGTCTACGTAATCGCACGGGTTGGGGCGGTCGAGCACGATGAGCTTTTTCCGCTGTTCGGCGCAACTCTGCATGACATAATAAAGGGTGCTGATGTACGTGTAGAAGCGGGCACCTGTATCCTGGATGTCGAAGATGAGGACGTCCGTCTGTTCCAGTTGCCTGGCTGTGGGCTTCTTGTTCTTGCCGTAGAGGGAGGCGATGGGGATGCCTGTCCGGGTGTCCTTACCGTCCTTCACCGTCTCGCCGGCCTCGGCGGTGCCGCGGAACCCGTGTTCGGGAGCAAAGACCTGTACAACGTTTACCTGATGATGGAGTAATGTATCCAGTAGATGGGTGGACCGGCACAGGGAGGTAGGGTTCACCACCAGCGCCACGCGCTTGTCCTTGATGAGGGGCAGGAGCGTTTCCAGCTGGTCGGCACCTGTCCGCAGCGACTGGGCGGCTGTGTAGAGGAAGAGCAGCCAGCAGGTCATAAATAGTGCGAGTCGTTTCATGGTCGGGTAGGGTATAAATGTCTACAAATATACGGATTTTTTCGAAAACCTTTGGCTGTACGTGTGAATATTCCTACCTTTACCCGAAAAAAAGAAAATCATGAATCCGTTAGCTATCATCGACAAGTATTATCCGGAGGACAACGAACTGAAACATATCCTCTTGGTGCATAGCCGCTCGGTGGCCGACAAGGCACTGGCGTTGGCCCGAAAGCATCCTGAACTGAATATCGACCTGACGTTTCTGGAAGAGGCGGCGCTGCTGCACGATATCGGCATTTTCATGACCGACGCGGAGGGTATCCACTGCCTGGGGACGCATCCCTACATCTGTCATGGCTACCTGGGCGCCGAACTCATGCGGAAGGAGGGTTTCCCTCGCCATGCCCGGGTGTGCGAACGCCATACGGGGGCGGGGTTGTCGTTGGAGGATATCCTGGCCCAGCAGTTGTCGGTGCCCCATCGCGACTTTCTGCCGGAAACCTGGGAGGAGAAGCTGATCTGCTTTGCCGACAAGTTCTTCTCCAAGACCAAGCTCGATGTGGAGAAAAGCGTGGAGAAGGCCCGAAAGAGTGTGGTGAAGCATGGGGAAGCCGGTGGATACCGGTTCGATGAGTGGTGCAGGCTGTTCCTGTAGCGGCTGAGGCCGTCCGGAACGGCTTCTTGCTAAAAAAATACATAAAAAAGGGGGAGCATCACGTTTATTTGCAGGAGAATGCTTACTTTTGCAACGCATTGTGTAAAAATTTGATTGAATGACATCGTTTAAGAAGACCCGATATACCTTGCTGTTCCTGCTGATGGCCAGCCTGTTCTCGTCTTTCTATGCTGAGGCTCAGCGTGTAAGAGGGAAACGGAACCGGACGGCAGGCACGTCACAGACCGATTCGACCGCTACCGACACGCTGGCAGCCGACACGCTGGCAAGAGATACTACGGCCAAAAAACAGCCGCTGGAAGCTCCTGTCATCTACGAAGCGTCGGATTCGATTGTCTTCACCAAGGGAGGATTTGCCTATCTGTACGGGGAAGGTAAGGTCAACTACCAGAACATCGAGCTGACATCGGCGCTCATCACCATGAACATGGACAGCAGTGTGGTCTATGCCCAGGGGAAGGAAGATTCTGCCGGTGTGGCCACGGGGACTCCGGTCTTCAAGGAGGGGGAAACTCCTTACGAATCGCGGACCATGCGCTATAACTTCAAGACCAAGAAAGGCTTCATCAACACCATCACCACCCAGCAGGGGGAGGGATATGTGACCAGCCAGGAGGCGAAGAAGGATGCCAATGACAATATCTATATGCGGCATGGTATGTACACCACCTGCGACAACCACGAGCATCCCCATTTCTACCTCCGCCTGTCGATGGCTAAGGTGCGGCCCCAGAAGGATGCCGTGTTCGGACCTGCCCAGCTGGTGGTGGAGGATGTGCCGCTGCCCATTGCGGTCCCGTTCGGTTTCTTCCCGTTCAGCAGCAGCTATTCGTCGGGCTTCATCATGCCGACCTACGGCGACGAGATGAACCGGGGCTTCTACCTGCGCGACGGCGGTTACTATTTTGCCATCAGCGACAAGATGGACCTCAAGCTCCTGGGGGAAATCTATACGAAGGGGTCGTGGGGACTGTCTACGGCGTCCAACTACAGCAGCCGCTACCAGTACAGCGGTAGCTTCAATGCCAGCTATCTGGTCACCAAGACGGGGGAGAAAAACATGCCCGACTATGCCGTGTCGAAGGACTTCCGCATCCAGTGGAGCCACCGGCAGGATGCCAAGGCCAACCCCAACAGCACGTTCTCGGCCAGTGTGAACTTTGCCACGAGCAGTTACGACAAGTCGAACCTGAGCACGCTGTATAACCCGGGTTCGTACAGTAACAATACGAAGGCGTCCAGTGTGAGCTATTCGCGCAACTTCCCCAGTATCGGACTGAACCTGTCGGGGACGTTCAACATTACGCAGAACACCAAGGACTCCTCCATCAACATGACGCTGCCCGACCTGAATATTTCGCTGGCCCGCCTGTATCCGTTCAAGAAGAAAAACTCGACGGGCGACCATTGGTACGAGAAAATCTCCATGCAGTATACCGGAGCCATGACCAATTCGGTCAGCACGAAGGACAACCTGCTCTTCAAGACGCCGATGAAGCAGTGGAAGAACGGCATGAAGCACAATATCCCCATCGAAGGCAACTTCACCTTGTTCAACTACATCAACATTACGCCGTCGTTCAACTATACCGAACGGTGGTACACGAAGAAGGTGATGCAGATGTATGATGAATCGACCCGCCAGGTGGTGCGCGATACCATCAGCGGGTTCAACCGCCTGGCCGACTACAATATGGCGGTGTCGCTCACCACAAAGCTGTATGGCATGTACAAGCCGCTGTTCATGAAGAGCAAGGAGATTCAGATCCGCCACGTGGTGACTCCTACCGTGAGCTATACCTATACGCCCGACTGCGGCAGCCGCTATTACGAAGCCTATACCTATACCGACGAGAACGGTGAGGTGCGCATGACGGAGTATTCCCCCTATTCCGACGGTCCGTATGGGGTGCCGGGCAAGGGGTTGTCGCAGAATGTCAGCTTCAATCTGAAGAACAACGTGGAGATGAAGGTGAAGTCGGACAGGGATACGACGGGATACAAGAAAATCAGCCTGATTGATGACCTGAGCGGTACCTTGTCTTACGACATTGCCCGAAAGCGGTGGAGCAACCTCACCATGAATGCCCGCCTGAAGCTCACCAAATCGTACACGTTCAATATGGCCGCTACCTTTGCCACCTATGCGTATAAGTTCGACGAAAACGGAAATGTGGTGGAAGGCGACCGCACGGAATGGTCGTACGGGCGTTTCGGACGTTTCCAGGGATATAGCGGGTCGTTCTCCTATACGCTGAACAACGATACCTTCAAGAAACTCTTCTCGAAAGGAGACCAAGGGGACAAAAAGGACGACAAGAAGAAGGGCAACGGCGAGGACGATGACGACGACGAGGAACAGACGGAAGAGGAACAGAAGCCGAGCGGCACCCGCAAGACGGAGGACGCTAAGGTGAGCTCGGACGGCTACCTGGCCTTCCAGCTGCCGTGGAGCCTGAGCCTGAGCTACAGCTACAGCATCAGTGAAGACCGCACGAAGGATATCAACATCAAGAGTATGCGCTATCCCTACAAGCTGACCCACTCGCTGAACGCTTCGGGCAATGTGAAGCTGGGCAGCCGGTGGAACGTGACGTACTCCAGCGGTTACGACTTCACCACCAAAGAGATGTCGATGACGACGGTGAACATCACCCGCGACCTGCACTGCTTTAACATGAGTTGCGGACTGGTGTTCGGACCGTTCACTTCGTATAATTTCTCCATTCGTGCCAACTCGCAGATGCTGACCGATGCCCTGAAGTGGGACAAGCGAAGCAATACGGGCAGTTCGGTGACCTGGTATTGATGGGGCTCCTATAAAAATATTGCAGCAATGAACGTACAGATCGAAGAAAGTTGGAAGAAGGCCCTGGCTGCGGAGTTCGAGAAAGACTATTTCCTCCGGCTGGTGGCATTCGTCCGCCAGGAGTATCAGATGACGACCATCTATCCGCCGGGCCGTCTCATCTTCAATGCCTTCCATCTTTGTCCGTATGACAAGGTGAAGGTGGTCATCATCGGGCAAGACCCTTATCATGGGCCGGGGCAGGCGCATGGCCTGTGCTTTTCGGTGAACGACGGGGTGCCTTTCCCGCCGTCGTTGCAGAACATCTTCAAGGAAATCCACGATGATACCGGGGCGCCTATGCCGACCACGGGCAATCTGACCCGCTGGGCCGAACAGGGCGTGCTGTTGCTCAATGCCACCTTGACGGTGCGTGCCCATTGCGCCGGTTCCCACCAGCGGAAAGGCTGGGAAGAGTTTACGGATGCGGCTATCCGGGTACTGGCAGAGCATCGCGACCATCTGGTCTTTATTCTCTGGGGGGCGTATGCCCAGAAGAAGGGGGCGTTCATCGACCGCCAGCGCCATTTGGTGCTCTCATCGGTTCATCCTTCTCCGTTGTCGGCCTATCACGGATTTTTCGGCAACCATCATTTCAGCCAGGCCAATGCGTATCTTCAGCAGCATGGGGAAACGCCTATCTGCTGGTAGAGGAAACAATAAAAAAACTTGCCATCCTGAGCTGGGCTCAGAATGACAAGTTAAAGATGTATCGTTGCGTTTGTTACACGCTCATCGTTGGCTTAATACTCCGTCTGGTTCGGATCGAAGTTCGTCCATCCTTCCAACCAGCTGTCGGTGGTGTCGAAGGCACCGGCGTAGCTCACCTTGTAGAAGCCTTCAGCAAGGGCAGCATCTGTCCAGGCGGCTGCGGTCAGCAGCGGACTTCCTGCCTGCGGCACATAGGCGGCACCGATGTGGCGGCTGTCTGTCAGCAGCAGTTCGGCGATGGTGGAGAACACCTGGTTGCCCGGCTGTGCGAGGAAGAATGTAGTGGAGAAGGACGGCTGGGTAGCGTCGTACTCGGCTTTCTGGTCGGCATTGTAGCCGGTCAGCAGTTCATCTTCGTATTTCTTGTTGGCATCCGTACCGGTGGCTGTCATGCCGGCGAAGATGATGTTCTGCAGTTTCAGCTGTCCGTCTTTGGCAAACTGCACCGTATTGCCTTTTTCACCGTCGAGAATCAGGCCGACAGGATAACCCACTGCCACGGAGTTGAAGCAGGACAGGTGGCTGGAACGGCGGATGTGCATGGCCGACTGGAACTTGCCCAGTGAGGAGCCGTTGTTGGGATAGAACTCGTCGCCGTTGATGTAGTCGGTGGTATTTTCAAAGCCGTCGTACGACTTGGGACCTACGAAAGTGATGTTGCTGAAGGTAGCGGTGGTGAAGGGAGCCACTTCCGCTCCGTCGGCACAGTTGTCTGATTCAAAGCCGTTCGACTGCGAGGTGTCGGCAATGCGGGGATGGCGGACTACCAGTCCGTACTGTACCTTGCCCGAGAAGCCGTTGTCGGTGTCGAAGTCATCGTCCCAGCCGTTGAAGGCCACCAGGTACTTGGCATTGACCGAACCGCCGAACCATTCGTAGGAGTCGTCGTTGGAGAAGGAAACCTGCAGGTGGTCAATCTGCGTTCCGCTGCCCACCGAGCCGAAGGTGATACCGTTGATTTCCTTGTCCTTCTGGAACGGGTAGCCGGCAAATTCCACACGCACGTAGCTCAATACACCCGAGTTGTCGGCATCGTTGTCGCCGCCGTGCTTGGTGCGCGGACCGCCTTCAATCTGCTGGGTGCCCTGGTTGTTCTTGGCATTGCCGCAGAGAATCAGACCTCCCCAGTCACCCGGCTTGCGCTGGCCCTTGGGCTGTGCAGAGGTGAAGACGATGGGAGCATCCTGCGTGCCTTGTGCAAAGAGCTTGGCACCCGGTTCCACGATGAGGGATGCCTGCGTTTCCTTGTCGCCTTTGATGACCGTACCTGCCTCGATGGTCAGTTCCGAGCCGCTGGCGATATAGATCCATCCTTTCAACGTATAGACACCCTTCTTCAAGGTCTGCTTGCCTTTGAAGACCAGTTCCTTCTCACCGTTGCCGATGATGGTTCCTTCGGGAGCTTCCTGGGCATTGCTGTCGAACAGCAGGTGGTCTACTGTCTTCTTGCCGTCCGTATCGGTTCCCCATACATACGAGGGAGTTTCCGGTTCTTCTGTTCCGGGCTTTTCGGGTTCCTGACTGGGTTCGTCATTGTCGCTGCAAGCGGCGAAGCCTGACAGCAGGATGGCTGCGAAGGCATACGCCATGAATTTTCTCTTTTTCATATTGCTTTTATTATAGTTAAAAGTGATTGTTGGCGATGGTTTAGAATTGATAGCTGAGCTGGATGTTGAAGTTCCGTCCCGGCCGGTACTGCCGGTTGATCTGCGTCACTTCGCCGTGGTTCGTTTCCTGGAACTGCTGGTACGTGATGCGTTCGGCCAGCAGGTCGCGCACGCCGATCTTGGCTTCGAGGTGCTTGCCGATCTGTTTCGACAGGTTCAGGTCGATGGTGTTGCGGGGCATCTCGTAAGAGTCGGGCACATTGACGATGTTCTCGCCGCTGCCCATGCTCCGTCCTACGCCCACGATGCGCTTGCCGATGCGGTTGTAGAGCAGGGCGGCGTTCCAGCCGTTATGCTGGTAGAACAGTCCGGTATTGATCAGGTAGGGCGACTGGCCCTGCATGGGGCGGCTTTTCTGCGAGGAGCCCTGGGCAAAGTTGACCTGGCTCTTGATGAGCGACCCGTTGAAGCTGAGGCTGAAGTGAGGCAGTCCGATGAAATCCAGTTTCTTGCGGATGTCTACTTCGATACCGTAGTTGTCGGCACTCTCGGCATTCTGGTTCGAGTAGGTATAGTCGGTGCCCCCGTTCAGGGTGTAGACCCATTCGATGGGGTCGCGGAAGCGTTTGTAGAACAGCGATACGGAAACCAGTTCGCCTTCGCCCGGGAAGAGTTCATACGAGAGGTCGAAGTTGTCGATGTAGGCAGGCTTCAGGGCGGCGTTACCCTCCACGTTGCTCGCCAGGTCGAAGTCGTAGAATACCGACGTGGACACTTCGCGGAATTCCGGGCGGTTGACCGTGCGTCCGTACGACAGGCGGAACTGGTGCCGGTCGTTCAGCCGGTAGGTGCTGTTCAGCGTGGGGAAGAAGTCATTGTAGGTGTAGTAGAGGGCGTGATGGCTTTCCTCATACTGCCGGGTGTTGCTGACCAGCTTCATGCGGTCGTGCTCGAAGCGGACACCGGCATAGACATTCAGTTTCCCGAAGGGCAGGTTGAATCCCACATATCCGGCATTCAGCAGGTTGTTGCCCTGGTAGTTGTTGGTGTAGTCCACCTTTTCCAGGAGCGACAGGCGGTCGCCGCCGTAGTTGGCGTCCTGCATCAGCTGGGTAGGCACGTCCATCGCGGCATATTGCGAGGGAAGGCTGCCACCGTTCCAGGTATAGAGGAAGAAGCGGGTGTCGTAGGTGCGGGTGCGGAATTCGGTATAGGCCCCCAGTTTCAGTTGGGGCTGGAACTCGCCGAACGGGAAGGTGCGGCGGTAGTTGACGTTGGCAGAGAGGATGTGTTCGTCCAAGCGGGAAAATTCGCGGTTGGCATCGTTGATGTTCTCGGTGAAGTAGCGGTTCTCCGTCTCGTCATACGTCTGCGTGTAGCGCCGGCGGTCCGGCATGTTGCGGTTGGCATACGAATAGCCTGCGCTCCAGTCCAGTGCGTCGTGGTCTCCCCAGTCATGCTTGCCGGTGAACTGCCCGTTATAGGTGCTGCGGCTCTGGTAGTAGTATTCTGCCTGCCGCTCCTGTTCACTTTGGGCGTTGGTACCCGTTCGGGAAGTGTAGCGGTCTTTTCCCAGCTGGTTGAAGATGTTCTTCAGTTCGTAGCGGTGGTTGCCGCTAGGGCTGACGTATGTTAGGTTGAGCATGGCGCCGAGCCGCACATTGTGATTATACTGGTTGTCCGTGTAGCGGTGCAGGTAGTTCGAGCGGTCGTTGGTCGTGTCGTAACTGCCGAAGAGGTTGTTGCTCATGTCGAGATAGGTACGGTAGGTGTTGCTGTAGTTGGCCACCCCGAGAACGGCCCAGGTGCTGCCGTTGTCCTTCACCCAGCGGTGGTTGGCGTTTACGCTCAGGCTGAGGTCGCCCACCGGCGAATGTTTCTTCACCGTCCAGTCATTGTTCAGTCCGTTGCCCAGCAGGCTGTAGTTGTTGGGCTGGCCGTTGTCCGAGTTCAGGGCCGTGTGGATGCCTTCCGACAGGCTGCGCAGTCCGTTGTCGAAGCCCAGAAAGTCCGTTCCGCTGCCCTGGGCGGCATAGAAGTCCTTCAGGTGCGTGCGGTCGTTCAGGCTGCCGCCAATGCTCAGTCCGAAGCCGTTGCTGTTGGGCACATCCTTGGTCTGTATCAGGATGAAGCCGCCGGTGAAGTCGGCCGGATATTCGGGCGAGGCACTTTTCACCACCATCAGGTTGTCCAGCTGCGAGGAGGGGATGATGTCGAACGAGAAAGCTCTGGCATCCGCCTCGCTGCTCGGTACGGCACTGTTGTTGATCCATACATTATTATATCGTTGCGAAAGTCCGCGTACCATGACGAATTTCTCGTCGATGATGCTGATGCCCGGCACACGGCGGATCACTTCCGAGGCATCCTTGTCCTGCGTCCGGGTGATCTGTTGGGCCGATACTCCCGTCTGGATGACCAGGCTTTGCCGCTGCTGGTTAATCAGGGCATTCTCCGTGTTCCGTCGGGCAGCGGCGGTCACGGTCACTTCCCCCAGCTGCTGCGCATCGGTCTGCAGCTCCAGTGTCAGGTCGGTCATGCCGTTGACCGTCACATCGATGGTCAGTGTGCGATAAGATACGTACGATACGATCAGCGTGTGCTTGCCGTTGCGAAGTCCTGCCAGTTCAAACCGTCCGTCGATATCCGTAATGGTCCCTGTGGTTGTTCCACCGACCTGGACAGCCGCTCCGATGAGCGGTTCCTTTGTTTCCTTGTCCACCACGGTTCCCCGGATGGCAGCTGCCTGGAGGCTGGCACATGTCCAGACCGCCAAAAGCCATGTCATGATTCCTTTCATTTTCTCTTGTCTCTTCATTTTGATTTCGGAGGCAAAAGTAGGGCAAGGGTGTGACAGGCCGATAACGGAGGAGTAACGCTTTGTTGACGACGGGATGACAAACGTGTTTCAGACTCACTTGCAGGCCTTCAGCCGTGGGGCCAGTTCCGCCCGCGGCAAGCCCCGTGAAATGGCCTGTTCGAACGCAGCCCTTGCATCGCTTTTCTTCTTGACCTTCAGGTAGGTATCGCCCAGCACGACACATACTTCGGCATCGGCCGGGTCTTTGCGGACAGCCGTTTCCAGGTCGAGCAAGGCCGCCTCCCACTGTTCCTGTCCCAGGTAGAGGTTGGCCCGCATCTTGAGCAGCAGGGCATCGTCGGGGTACTCCTGTACGAGGCGGTTCATCTCTTCCATGGCAGCGGCCGTCCGGTGCTCTTTCTCGTCGAGCATCACCATGCCCAGACGCGCCGTCCGGTTGCTCAGGTCCTGCCGCAGCACCACGTTGTAGTCGATGCGGGCCTCCTTGTATTGCCGCCGGCGCTGGTAGATGTAGGCGCGGACCAGCCGGGCTTCTATCTCGTCGGGCAGCAGGTCGATCACCGTGCAGTAATCCACGTAGGCCAGGTCCTCCCGTCCCTTCTCCATGTAGAGCGACGCCCGGTTCAGCAGCATGGCAGTAGAGTAGGGGGTGATGTTGAGGGCCATGGTGTAGGCCTCTATGGCCTCGTCGGCGCGTCCCTGGCGGCGGAGCACCGTGCCCAGGTTCGAGAACAGCAGGGCGTTGCGGGCATTCGTAGGGTCGAGCTTCAGGGCTTCGCGAAACAGCTGTTCCGCCTGCTTCAGGCTGTCCTTGAGGGTATAGTCCATGGCCTGTCCTACCAGCCGGTGGTACAGGCTGTCGGGGGCTTCCTGCGCCGCTGTCGTGACCGGCAGGCAGCAGGCTCCTGCCAGGGCGATGATTCCGATTGTTTTCTTCATCCGTAGATTCCTGTTGATAATGCACGACAAAAGTAGCATTATTTTTTGTATCTTCGCAGCGATGAACCAAAGAGAATGCACATGAAAACAGAAAAAGCGATTTTTGCCTGCGGATGTTTCTGGGGCACACAGTACCAGCTGCAACGGGCAGAAGGGGTACTGAAAACGACTGTCGGCTATATCGGAGGCCAGGAGGAACACCCCACTTACCCCCAAGTGAAGGCCCATCTCACCGGTCATGCCGAAGCGGTATTGGTGGAATATGATGCCGATCGGACTTCCTTCACGGCGCTCTGCCGGCTCTTCTTCGAGATCCACGACCCGTCACAGACGGATGGCATCGGTCCCGACCTCGGCCCGCAATACCGGAGCGAAATCTTCTACCTCGATGAGGAACAGAAAAGGCAGGCGTCTGCCGTGATCGACCTGCTCCGCCAGAAAGGCTATGAGGTGAATACACGGCTGACGCCTGCCACTGTTTTTTGGGAGGCCGAGGACTACCACCAGCACTACTACGACAAGACGGGCGAAGCCCCCTATTGCCACATCCGGGTGAAGAAGTTCTGACGGGCCGTCCCCGTCAGTCCGTAATCTGGTCGTCGAATCCCTCGATGCGCGTCACTTTCTTGATCTGTTCCACGGTCTTCAGATTGTTGCAGATGGTGTTGACATCGTCCACATCGTGCACGAAGAGCTGGATGCGGCCTTCGAAGATGCCGTCGTTCGATTCGATGAACAGCTTGTGGATATTTACGTTCAGCTGCCGCGAGATGATTTCCGTGACGCGGTTCAGCACCCCGATTCCGTCGATGCCCTTGATGTAGACGTTCACCGGGAAATTCAGTGCCTTGCCGATTTCCCACTGCACGGCCAGCAGCCGGTTGCCGAAGCTGCTCTTCAGCTGCGAGGCGATGGGGCACTGGCGCTTGTGGATGATGATGCGGTTGTTGTCGTCGATATAACCCAGCACGTCATCGCCCGGAATGGGCTTGCAGCAGTCAGCGATGATATAATTCTTCTGGATGGCATCCGGCGTCAGCTTCAGCACCTTCTTCTTGTCGATGTCAATCTTGGTGTCTGCCTCGGGCTTCTCTTCCTGTTTGGGTTTGCTGCCTCCGCCGAAGGCAAATGAGATGTATTTCTTCCAGTTGTTGGGGACCGGTTTTTCCTTCAGTTCGTTCAGGTCGGTCTCGTTCAGCTCGAAGCTGTGCTGGCCCACGGCCGTAGCCAGTTCGTCGAAATCCTTCACGTTGTGCAGGTCGTAGAGCTTCTGCAGGTTCTCGTCGGTCTGCTCGATGCGGGCCTGGCTGAAGAAGTCGTTGATGATGTCCTCGCCCCGCTGCTGCACCTCCTTCTTCTCGCGCTTCAGGATGGCCTGGATCTTCGCCTTGGCCTTGGCGGTGGTGGCGAAGTTGATCCACGATGCCTGCACCCGCTGGGATTTCGAAGTCAGGATTTCTACCTGGTCGCCGCTCTGCAGCTTGTGGCTGAGCGGTACCAGCTTGTGGTTGACCTTGGCGCCGATACAGTGGCTGCCCAGGAAGGTATGGATGGAGAAGGCGAAGTCGAGGGCCGTACAGTTCTGCGGCATGGTCTTGATTTCGCCCTTCGGGGTAAACACGAAGATCTCGGATGCGAAGAGGTTCAGCTTGATGGTGTCCAGGAAGTCCAGCGCATCGGGCTGGGGGTCGTCCAGTATTTCCTTGATGGTCCGCAGCCATTTGGTCAGTTCGCCTTCGTCGTCGGTGCTTCCTTCCTTGTATTTCCAGTGGGCAGCGAAGCCCTGTTCGGCAATGTCGTTCATCCGTTCGCTGCGAATCTGCACTTCGATCCACTGACCCATGTTGCTCATCAGCGTCACGTGGAGGGCCTGGTAGCCGTTGGCCTTGGGATGGCTCACCCAGTCGCGCAGGCGGTCGGGATGGGGCTTGTAGATTTTCGAGATGGCCACGTAGATGTTGAAACAGTCGTTCAGCTCCTCGTCGTTGTCCTTGGGGGTGAAGATGATGCGTACCGCCAGGATGTCATAGATTTCCTCGAAGGTGATGTGCTTGGTCTGCATCTTGTTCCAGATGGAATAGGGCGACTTCACGCGGGCCTGAATCTTGTAGGGGAAGCCCATTTTGTCCAGCTGCGCACGGATGGGAGCAGTGAAGTTCTCAAACACGTTCTCGCGTTCCGCCTGCGTAGCCTTCAGCTTTTCCTGTATCTGCTGGTAAGTCTCGGGGTGCTCATACTTGAAGCTCAGGTCCTCCAGCTCTGTCTTGATGCGGTTCAGCCCCAGGCGGTTGGCCAGCGGCGCGTAGATGTAGAGGGTTTCGCCGGCAATCTTGTACTGCTTGCTGGGCAGCATCGACCCCAGCGTGCGCATATTGTGCAGGCGGTCGGCAATCTTGATAAGGATGACGCGGATATCGTCGTTCATCGTCAGCAGCAGCTTCTTGAAGTTCTCGGCCTGTGCCGAGGCGCGGTCGCCGAAGATGCCGCCCGAAATCTTGGTCAGTCCGTCCACGATCTGCGCAATCTTCGGGCCGAACAGGTTATCGATGTCCTCCACCGTATAGTCCGTGTCTTCCACCACGTCGTGCAGCAGGGCCGCACAGATAGACGTCGACCCCAAGCCGATTTCCACACATGCGATGCGGGCCACGGCGATGGGGTGCAGGATATAGGGTTCGCCCGAGCGCCGGCGCACGCCTTTGTGCGCCTGGCGGGCAAAATTGAATGCTTTTGTGATAATCTCCACTTTCCTCCGGTGCCTGCTCGACAGGTATCGGTCCAACAGTTCCTGAAAAGCCTCGTTGATGAGCTTCTCGTCTGTCTGCTCTTGAGTCATTTTTTCATCCGTCATAATGGTATTCCTTGCAATTCCTTGCAAATATATGAAATCTATATTGCTATGCAAGAAATATCCGAATTTTTATCGGATTCGGATAGATTTTCCTGCGCGGATTGCCGTTCCCTTGATGCCGTTCAACTTCTGGAGTTGCGAAACGCTCACCTTGTACTTGGCGGCGATGCTGCCCAGGGTTTCTCCGTTGCGTATCTTGTGGTAGACGGCCTGGCCGCCGGCTCCCGAGGAGGCGCGTGCGGCCGACTTCACCTCTACCGTCGTGCGGC
Source organism: Phocaeicola plebeius (assembly GCA_022767125.1). Classification (GTDB taxonomy): domain Bacteria; phylum Bacteroidota; class Bacteroidia; order Bacteroidales; family Bacteroidaceae; genus Phocaeicola; species Phocaeicola plebeius_C. The sequence continues at coordinate 38,011 of JALEPZ010000043.1, read as the reverse complement.
GGTTGAGGTAGGTGTCGGGCTTGTAGTTGTAGATGCTGTCCTCGCGGTCGAGGAAGGTGCTGATGAGGGGGGTCGGCAGGCGCAAGGCATAGGGTTCCTCGTTGCCGGGAATCAGGTCTTTCTTGAACTCCGGGTTGAGGGCCCGCAGCTGATCGATGTGGATGCCGCATACCTTCGACACCTGCTGCAGGCTGAGCGGACGGGAGATGAGCAGGGTGTCCGTGCTGTCGGGCAGTTTCATGTCCAGCGGACTGATGTTGTGCTCGCAGTAGTAGTTCATAATGTAGTTGGCGGCGATGAAAGCCGGCACGTATCCGCGGGTGGTAGAAGGCAGGTAGTTATAGAGGGCCCAGAAGTCCTTTTCCCCGCCGGCGCGGCGGATGGCCTTGTTGATGACGCCCGGTCCGCAGTTGTAGGCGGCCAGCACCAGGTTCCAGTCGTGGTAGATGTCGTAGAGGTCCCTCAGATAGCGGGCGGCGGCACGGGTCGACTTCACGGGGTCGCGCCGTTCGTCGATGAGCGAGGTAATCTTCAGTCCGTACACTTTGCCCGTGCCCAGCATGAACTGCCACAGCCCCACGGCTCCCTGTGCCGAGGTGGCCGTCGGGTTCATGGCCGACTCAATGACCGGCAGGTATTTCAGTTCCAGCGGCAGGTCGTACAGGTCGAACGCCTCCTCGATGATGGGCATATACAGGTTGTTGGCACTGAGGATGAAGGCCACCTTCTGGCGCAGGCGGGTGGCATACATCTCGATGAATTCGCGGACAATGCTGTTGAACGGCATCTCGATGAGGGCCGGAATCCGCTGCAGGCGGTCGATGTAGACCGAGTCGCTGACCTGCGGGTTGGCCGCCGTCGCCGTACAGTTCTCGCCCCAGTCGATGTAGTTCCTGGAAATCCAGTCCAGGTACAGGCTGTCGGTTTCCGACAGCAGTCCTTGCGGCAGGCCGATGACCTCGTCCTCGCCCGCTTCCGTTTTCACGGTAATGCTCTTCATGGGCTGCTGGGCGCTGAGGGTCGACGTCAGGCTCAGGAAGGCACAGATTCCGATAATCAGTTTCTTCATGGTAGTGGTAGTCTAAAAGGTAAAACTGCACTGCAGTCCCACCGCCTCCGGGCGGTGGCGGAGCGCATCGTTAAATATCGTTGGTTCCAGCCGCATCCCCAAGTCGTTGGAGATGTCGAAGTTGGACAGTTCGGCATCCACGTAGGCATCGATGACCGAGAGCAGGTAGACCCCGATGAAGGCAAAGATGCTGAGGTCGCGCTGGCGGCGGTAGAGGTCCTTGCGCTTGCGGAACAGCTCCTGGTAGTAGCTCTTGCGCTGCATCACCATCTCCTGCGTGTAGCCGGCGGGGAGGAAGTCCATGTAGCTGTTGTTGTTGAGGTTGTCGCTCATGATGTCCTGGTAGGCCTGTGAGTAGTCCTTGTACATGTTGCCGTTCCAGGTCAGTGCATAGGCGCAGCCCACGAACCCTCCGTAGATGATGGGCAGTTTCCAGTATTTGCGGTTGTAGATCTGTCCCGCGCCGGGGATGGCCAGTGACAGCCAGACGGCCCGGTTGGGCACGGGTATCCAGGTCTTCTTCTCCTTCCGGGCGGGAGTGACGGCTGCCGCCGCCATCGCCGAGTCCGCTGCTGCTGCCAGGCGGGCCGTGTCGGCCGGCGCCTCCAGGTCGTCCAGGCGGAGGAGGGAAGGGTCGGCCACTCTGACGGTATCCAGCAAGGCCAGGCTGTCGGCCACGAACTGGGCCCGCAGCGAGTCGGCCGACAGCTGTCCCGCGCGGTGCTTCCGGGCCCGCTGGGCACAGGCCTCCCCCGTTCCCAGCGCCAGCAGGAAAGCCGCCATCACGGCATACAGTCCATATGTCAGAAAATCCTGTTTCAACGTTCGTCTTTGTTTGGTTATTCGTTGGGTTTCAGTTTGTCCAATATCTCCATAATCCGCTCCAGGTCGGTCTCGCTGCTGAAGGGGATGCTGATTTTCCCCTTGCCCTTGTTGCTGCACGACAGCTGCACCTTGGCACCGAAGAAACTGCACAGGTGGTTCTGCAGCAGCGTGTATTCCTCCGACAGCCGCGCCCCTTGGGGACGGATTTTCTTGCCCTTCGATTCCACACTGTCGCCCTGGGCGAGGGCTTTCACCATCTCCTCCACCTTGCGTACGGAGTAGTTGTTCTTCACCGTTTCGTGGAAGATGTCAATCTGCGCCTTCGGGTCCTCCAGGGCCAGCAGCGCCCGGGCATGTCCCATGTCGATTTCCTTGTTCTTCAGGGCCATTTGGATGGGAGCCGGCAGTTTCAGCAGGCGCAGATAGTTGGCAATGGTCGTCCGCTTCTTGCCCACCCGTTCGCTGAGCCCTTCCTGCGTCAGGTTATACTGTTCGATGAGATGCTGGTAGGCCAGGGCAATTTCCAGCGCGTTCAGGTCTTCCCGCTGGATGTTCTCCACGAGTGCCATTTCCATTACGTTCTCGTCGTCCGCCGTGCGGATGTACGCCGGAATGGCGGTCAATCCGGCCAGTTTCGAGGCCCTGAAGCGCCGTTCGCCGGCAATCAGCTGGTAGGCGTCCTCGCTGAGCTGGCGCAGGGTCACCGGCTGGATGATGCCGATCTCGGCAATCGAGTCGGCCAGTTCCTGCAGGGCAATCGGGTCGAACTCGCGGCGGGGCTGGTTGGGGTTGACCGAAATCTTTTCCAGTGCGATTTCGCTGATCGAGGAGGAGCCGGACGTATGCACTTCTTCGGTCGAAATCAGTGCGTCGAGCCCCCGTCCCAAGGCAAATTTCTTCTGTACGGCCATAGCGTTTACTCCTTGTTTTTGGTAATGATTTCCTTGGCCAGTGCTAGGTGGTTCTTGGCTCCCGTGGAGTCGGCATCGTAGAGGATGGCCGGAATGCCGTGGCTGGGTGCTTCGCTCAGTTTCACGTTCCGCTGGATGATGGTCTTGAAGACCAGTTCCTGGAAGTGGCGTTTCACCTCGTCGTAAATCTGGTTGGCCAGACGCAGGCGCGAGTCGAACATGGTGAGCAGGAACCCTTCGATTTCCAGTCCGGTGTTCAGTTTCGTCTTGATAATCTTGATGGTGTTCAGCAGCTTGCTGATGCCCTCCAGGGCAAAATACTCACACTGCACCGGGATGATGACCGAGTTGGCCGCCGTCAGCGCGTTGATGGTGATCAGTCCCAGGGAGGGAGAGCAGTCTATCAGGATGTAGTCGTAGGCATCCACCATCGGTGCCAGGGCCTGTTGCATGATTTTCTCGCGGTTGTCGAGGTTGAGCATTTCTATTTCGGCCCCCACCAGGTCGATGTGGGAAGGGATGATGTCCAATCCCTCGATGTCGGTGGTGTAAATCGCTTCCCGGATATCCGTGTGGTTGATAAGACACTCGTAGATGGAGCAGTCGATGTCCTTCACGTCGACCCCCAGACCGGAAGAGGCATTTGCTTGAGGGTCAGCGTCAACAACCAGCACTTTCTTCTCGAGTGTAGCCAATGATGCGGCCAGGTTGATGGTCGTGGTGGTCTTGCCCACCCCGCCTTTCTGATTGGCCAAAGCAATAATTTTTCCCATATTCATCTTGTTTATCGCTGCGAAGTAACGAATAATCGGCGACATTGCCTATTAAAAAGTGGTAACAATTGCTGAAATGTTGATAACTCGCCCTATTTGTTAATAACTTCGCAGGGCAAAGATACGCATTTTTTTTCGTACCTTTGCCGCCAAATCAAATGAAAGAGCAGAATGATGAAAAACAGACCATTACTATTGCTGTCGAACGACGACGGTGTCCGTGCCAAGGGACTGCATGAACTGATGGAGGCATTGCGCCCCTTCGCCGACCTGGTGGTCGTGGCCCCCGACGGGCCGCGCTCGGGAGCTTCGGCTTCCATTACCTCCGATGTGCCCCTTCACGCCACCTTATTATATAAAGAAGCTGGGCTGAGCGTCTACCAGTGCAACGGCACCCCCGTCGACTGTGTGAAGCTGGCCCTCCATGCTGTGGTGCCCCGCCAGCCCGACCTGGTCGTCGGCGGCATTAACCACGGCGACAACTCGTCGGTCAATGTCCACTATTCCGGCACCATGGGGGTGGTCATCGAAGGCTGCCTCAAGCAGCTGCCCGCCGTGGGCTTCTCGCTGTGCAACCACGATCCCGATGCCGACTTCGCGCCCCTGCGGCCCTACGTAAGCCGCATCACCCAGGAAGTACTCCGGCGCGGACTGCCCACAGGCACCTGCCTGAATGTCAATTTCCCCGCTGTCCCCGAACTGAAGGGCATCCGCCTCTGCCGCCAGACGCGGGGCGTATGGAGGGGCGAGTACGAGGCCCATACCCATCCCAAGGGAGGAGAGTATTATTGGCTCACCGGCTATTACGACAACCTGGAGCCAGAGGCGGAGGACTCCGACCATTGGGCCCTCGACCACGGCTACGTGGCCATTACCCCTACGCAGATTGACATGACAGCCTATGCGCTGCTCGATGAGATGAAAGGGTGGAAGCTATGAAGTACTACCTCATTGTGGGGGAGGCATCGGGCGATCTCCATGCCTCCCATCTGATGCAGGCCTTGCGCGAGGAAGACCCCCAGGCGGAGTTCCGCTTCTTCGGGGGCGACCTGATGCAGGCGGTCGGCGGCACCCTCGTGAAGCACTACCGCGAACTGGCCTACATGGGCTTCATCCCCGTCCTGCTGCATCTGCGCACGATTTTCCGCCACATGGACTTCTGCCGCCGCGACATTGTCCGCTGGCAACCCGACGTGCTGATCCTGGTGGACTATCCGGGGTTCAACCTGAAGATGGCGCACTACATCAAGTGCCACACGCAGATTCCTGTCTACTACTATATTTCGCCGAAAATATGGGCCTGGAAGGAATACCGCATCCGGAATATTCGCCGCGATGTGGACGAACTCTTCTCCATCTTGCCGTTTGAGGTGGACTTCTTCGAGAAGAAACATGGCTACCCCATCCACTATGTGGGCAATCCTTGTGTCGATGCCGTCGCCGCGTTCCGGCAGTCTCCTCCCGCTTCATCGCCGATCGACGGGCTTATGGCGGTCTACGGAGGCGGTTCGCGCCCCGTCATTGCCCTGTTGGCCGGCAGCCGCCGGCAGGAGATCAAGGACAACCTCTCACGGATGGTCGAGGCCGTCCGTGCCTTCCCCGACTGCCAGCCGGTAGTGGCCGGAGCCCCCGGCATCGAACCCTCCTTCTACCGCCGTTATCTGCCGGCACAGGTTCCGGTCGTCTTTGGTCAGACCTACGCCTTGCTCCAGCAGTCGCGGGCGGCCCTGGTCACTTCGGGGACAGCCACCCTTGAGACGGCCCTGCTCGGTATCCCCCAGGTGGTCTGCTACTACACCCCCGCCGGTCGCCTTGTCTCGTGGCTGCGGAAACGGCTGCTCAAGGTGCCCTATATCTCGCTCGTCAACCTCATTGCTGGGCGCGAGGTGGTGAAAGAACTGGTGGCGGATGCTATGACTGTTTCTAACATCCGCCACCAGTTGGGGCTTCTTCTTCCCGACGGGCCGTCGCGCGAGGCGATGCTCCGGGGCTATGGTGAGATGGCCGCCCTTCTAGGCCGCCCGGGTGCCTCCCGCAGGGCCGCCCGTCAGATGGTGGCCTGCCTTACAGGGAAATCACGTACAGGTACATGACCGCTGCCGGCACCGCCATCAGGGTACTGTCGAAGCGGTCGAGCATCCCCCCGTGGCCCGGCAGGATATTCCCTGAGTCCTTGATGCCCAGGGTTCGCTTCAGCAGCGACTCCGTGAGGTCGCCCCACGTGCCGAACACTACCACCGTCAGGCCCAGTCCCATCCATTGGGGCAGGGAGAGGAAGGGGAAGAACCGGCTCATGGCGGCGGCGGCCAGCAGACTGAAGACCGCTCCTCCTACCGAGCCCTCCCACGACTTCTTCGGCGAGATGCGCTCAAACAGGCGGTGCTTGCCAAACAGCATCCCCGTGCAATAGGCTCCCGTGTCGTTCACCCAGGTAAAGATGAAGATAGACAGCGGCAGCACCGGGTTGTACTGCGGTTCCCCGGTTCCGCCGGTGTGGTAGGCCAGCACGTTCAGCAGCGAGAAGGCCAGGGCGATATACACCTGGCTCATAAGCCCGTAGGCCCAGTTCTGCACCGGGTTTTTCTTCTTCCTGTAGAGCTCGCTGATCAGCAGGTAGAGCAGCAGGAACAGGTAGGGGATAAAGATGCTGTTCTGCTCCGGCATCAGTCCGGTATACCCGAAGCTCAGGAACAGGAATACGCCCGCCAGGATGGCAATGGGGCGATTCATCTGCACCTGGCCGGTCCGGTTCACCAGCGTACCGAACTCATGGATGGTCAGTGCCGTAATCCCCGCAAAGAGCAGGGTGAACGGGATGGGTCCTCCCAGCATGCAGCCCACCAACACGGCTACGAAGAGGACCCCAGTAATGGCTCGTTGGATAAAGTTATTTTTCACGGTCGTATAGAAATTAGGTAATAAAAACAAAATCAGCCTTCCCGGTTTTCAGGAGCTTCCGGACAGTCCGTTTCGGGTGCCTTCTCCGGCTGGGGCAGGGCAGGTGCCTCCTCGGCCTTCGCCATGATCTCTTCCGAACGGGACGTCCATGGTCGTTTGCCGAAAATCTTCTCCACATCCTCGGCAAAGATCACCTCCTTCTCAATCAGCAGGTCGGCCAATCGGTTGTGGCCGGCCGCATGTTCCTTCAGCAGTTCCTTTGCGCGGACATACTGCTGGGCAATCATCTCCTTCACCCCCTTGTCAATCAGTTCGGCCGTCCGTTCGCTGTAGGGCCGGTTGAACATATATTCGTCGCCGCTGTTGTAGTAGCACAGGTTGGGCAGCTCGTCGCTCATGCCGGCATAGGCAATCATCCCGTAGGCCTGCTTCGTCACGCGCTCCAGGTCGTTCATGGCACCGGTGGAAATATGGCCGATGAACAGTTCTTCGGCGGCCCGTCCGCCCAGCGTGGCACACATCTCGTCCAGCATCTGCTCTTTCGTAGTAATCTGCCGTTCTTCGGGCAGGTACCAGGCCGCTCCCAGTGCCCGTCCGCGGGGCACGATGGTCACCTTAATCAGCGGGTTGGCATGTTCCAGGAACCACGAAATCGTGGCATGTCCCGCTTCGTGCAGGGCGATGGACCGCTTCTCGTCGGCCGTCATTACCTTCGTCTTCTTCTCCAGTCCGCCCACAATGCGGTCAATGGCAGCCAGGAAATCCTCCTTGCCCACTGCCGGCTCCCCGTGGCGGGCTGCAATCAAGGCCGCCTCGTTGCACACGTTGGCGATGTCCGCCCCGCTGAATCCCGGCGTCTGGCGGGCCAGCAGGTCCACGTCTATCGTCTTGTCCAGCTTCAGCGGACGCAGGTGCACGCCAAACACTTCCTTGCGCTCGTTCAGGTCGGGCAGGTCCACGTAGATCTGCCGGTCAAACCGGCCCGCCCGCAGCAGTGCCTTGTCGAGGATATCCACCCGGTTGGTAGCCGCCAGGATGATGACCCCGCTGTTCGATCCGAATCCGTCCATCTCCGTCAGCAGCTGGTTCAGCGTACTTTCGCGTTCGTCGTTGCCGCCCATGTTGGCATTCTTTCCGCGGGCCCGGCCCACGGCATCAATCTCGTCGATAAAGATAATGCAGGGAGCCTTCTCCTTGGCCTGCCGGAACAGGTCGCGCACGCGCGATGCACCCACCCCCACGAACATTTCCACGAAGTCCGATCCCGACATCGAAAAGAAGGGCACGTCCGCCTCGCCGGCCACAGCCTTGGCCAGCAGCGTCTTGCCGGTTCCCGGAGGGCCTACCAGCAAAGCCCCCTTGGGGATCTTTCCGCCCAGTTCGGTATATTTCTGGGGCTGCTTCAGGAAGTCCACAATCTCCTGTACCTCCTGTTTGGCGGCAGCCTGTCCCGCCACGTCCTTGAACGTGATCTTAGCCGATCCCTTCTCGAAGAGCTGTGCACGGCTTTTCCCCACGCTGAACACATTGTTCGGCGCTCCGGGGCCTGCTCCTCCCCCCATCCGTCGCATGATGAACATCCACAGGCCCACCAGCAGGAAGATGGGGAAGATGTTCCAGAAAACCAAGCCAAAATAGTTGCTTTGCTTCTTGTAGCTCAGCGACCCGTCGAAGTGTCCGTTGGCCTGCTCCTGGTCGATGAATTTCTCCAGCGCCTCCATTGAGCCGGCCTGCACCTTGACGAAGGGGCTGCGTCCCACCTTGGCAGCATCTTTCTTGAATACGTCTACGATATGTTCGGGCTTGATGAACATCTCTACGGCATTGTCGTCGTAGGCAACAATCTTGCTGGCATACCCCTGGCTCACCATTTGCTGGAACTCCGTATAGGTAACCTCCCGGCTGCCGCTCCCCTCTTCGCCCGTAAAGTAGAGGTAGCCGATAATCAGGGCGATAACGACATACAGCCAGGTCAGGCTGGGCCGAGGAATGTTCATCTTCGGTTTATTGGGAATATTGGAATTTCTGTTCATTGCTCGTTGTTTTTGGTTAGTCTAAGTCAGGAATTTGTGTCAGCCGGGCGTCCGCCCACAAGTTTTCCAGTCGGTAGAACTGGCGGACATCCGGCAGGAAGATATGCACCATTACGTCCCCGTAGTCGAGGGCCACCCACTGTGCGTTGCGTGTGCCGTCGGTAGCATACGCCTTCTGTCCCGCGTGAATCCTCACGTATTCCTTCACCGAGTCGGTGAGCGCCAGGACCTGGCTGGGTGAGTTTCCCTCACAGATGACAAAATACCGGCAGATAGTGTCGCCGATGTCGGTGAGGTCCGCTACGACAATCTTCTTCCCCTTTTTTTCTTGGATTCCTTCTATGATTTTTTGTACCAAATCTTTTGTTTCGTTCATTCTCTTGTTGTTTTGTTATCAATTGTCAAATAATGAAGCAAAGATACTTCCTTTTCCCCATACAACGAAAGAAACTTCCTCTTTTCTCCCGCTCTTTAGTTTTTTTTGGAAACTTTCGTAAGCGGATGATTGGAAGGATACCTAAAAATGAACGCTTTGAGGCTTCCGGTGGTTGTGTAGCGTCTTAATGAAATAATGACGAATGAAAACCTTGGTAGATTTATGGATTATTTGTACCTTTACACTTGCTTGTGGCGGGTGCGGCAGTTGCAAACTACCCGGCGGCAAGTCGGCCATTGAGACCTTTGCCGATTATATTGACGGAAAAGTGGAGTTTTCGGCCATCGCATCCCGACTTTGGAACCATATATATTATAAACAGCATGATAACGATTGAACAATTGATTGGTATCGTTCGTGATGCATCCCGATGGATGGTCACCGACGGATTTGAGATAGAGCAGAAGGGGGGATATGAAAATATCGTGACCTCCTCTGATTTGGCTGTGCAGAACTTCCTCTGCGAAAGACTCGCGGCAATGATGCCTGATTCGGGCTTTCTCTGCGAGGAAAAGGATGTCAACGATAGCCAGCACGAATACACTTGGATTATCGACCCCATTGACGGCACCGCCAACTACAGCCGTGGCATCGACCAGTGTGCCATCTGTGTGGGGTTGAAACATCGGGAGGAGATGCTGATGGGGGTGGTGTATATCCCTCGCACCGATGAACTCTTCCATGCCGTCAGAGACGGTGGTGCCTATCTGAACGGTCAGCGCATACATGTTTCCGACAGGGCATTCGGTAATGCCGTGCTGTGTACCGCTCTGCCGGTCTATCACAAGGAGTATGCCGACGTCTGCTCAAGCATCATCGTCGAAGCCTTTTGCAGATGCAACGACATCCGCCGCTTCGGAGCCTGCGCACCGGAACTTTGCTATCTGGCCATGGGCAGATGCGAACTGTATTTCGAGTATCTGCTCAGTCCATGGGATTATGCTGCCGCTTCGCTGATAGTGACCGAGGCGGGTGGAGTCATTACCTGTGCCGACGGAAGCCCGCTGCACCTCACCGAACCGACAGGTGTCATCGCCGCCAACAACGCCGCCAACCACCTGGAGATGCTCGCCATCATCACGCACCATCTTTAGTGTCCTAATATGGTTTTTATAGCCCCCCCCCCCCCTCTTAGGGCACATCGTGAGGTGTAAAAAGAAAGAGAGAATGCTTGAAAAAGCATTCTCTCTTACAGTTGGGCTACTCGGATTCGAACCAAGAAAAACAGGACCAGAATCTGTTGTGTTACCATTACACCATAGCCCAAACTTATTATTCGGTTCCTCTCCGTGAGGACTTCCGAATCGTTGAATGAGTTGGACTACCCGGACTCGAACCAGGAAAAACAGGACCAGAATCTGTTGTGTTACCATTACACCATAGTCCAAAATCATTTGTTGTTTGTCATCCTTTTCGTTTGACGCTGCAAAGGTACGGCTTTTTGGGAAACTACCAAACTTTTCGAGGATTTTTTTTATGATTCACCCCTCTTTTTTTTGTTTTTGTTGCCTTGTTTCGCTTATTGTTGTATATTTGCCGAATAACTATAATAAGAATAACTCACTGTTAATGCCGACGAATATGAAAACTATGCGGAGAACTATTGTATCGTGGATGAACATTTTTTTGGGATGTACCATTATGGCGGTGGGGTTTGTGTTTTTCATCAACCCTTATAATATTGTGCCTGGGGGTGTGTATGGAGCCAGCATCGTGCTGCATAACCTGTTCCCTTCTGTTCAGGTGGGAACATTCGGTTATATGTTCGATATTCCCCTGCTCATCATTTCTGTCCTCGTACTGGGGGCGAAGCTTGGCGGGCGCACCATTGCCGCTGCTCTCAGTACGCCTTTCATCATGAATGCGCTGTCCTGGTTGGTCTATCCCAATGCGGAGGCGCTTGAGGCCCTGGATGCCTCGCAGCTGATGGGGGGCACAATGGACATGACTCACCATCTGATGCTCACTACGCTCATGGGGTCGGTGGTCATCGGCATCGGCCAGGGCATGGTGGTGCGCCAGCAGGCCACTACGGGTGGCAGCGACATCGTGGCCATGATTCTCCAGAAATATGCCCACATCAAGTTCTCCACGGGAATCCTGCTGGTCGATGCCCTGGTGGTGGCTTTCGGACTCGTAGTCATCGGCTTCGGCATCGGAGCGACCGACGATGGCGCTCAGCCCTCCTGGCACCTGTCTTTCTATTCGCTCATCGCCATCTATGTCTGCTCGCGGGTATTGGCCCGTGTCATCAACGGGGCCAAGAACGACAAGCTGCTGTTTGTCATCAGCGACAAGAACCTGCAGGAGCTGCACCGCTACATCCTACAGGATCTGGACCGTACGGCTACGTGCATCAAGAGTAGCGGCCTCTATAGCAAGGCGGAGAAGGAGATGGTGTTCCTTGTGGTGAGCTACAAGGAGGTGACGGGCGTGAAGCAGACCATCAAGGAGGTTGACCCCCATGCCTTCGTGGTGGTGACCGACGCTTACGACACGTATGGCGAAGGCTGGAAGCAACTCCCCGACAAGGGGGAGGTGCAACCGGAATGACAAGGGGGCCGTTTTTTGCTGATTCCGTCGTTATTCGGCATTCAGGAAGGTGGCGCGATGGGACGACTTGCCGCTGTAGCGGTAGGCTCCTCCGGTAATGGTCTCCAACGACAGCGACTGGAAGGTCATGTCATACACTTCCATGTTCTGGCTGCCGCATTTAATCTGCTGCCCGTTGTCCTCGTAGGCGAAGGCGATGTTCCCCTTGCCGTCTACGGCCATGGTGGAGTAGGCCGAGTTGGCCGCTGTCACTTCGTAGCGCGTCCATCCGGTAAGGAAGCGGTCGGGCGTGTCGAAATCGGCCTTCGAACCCAGCACCTTCCAGTAGACAGACACATGGCTGCGCCGCTCCACGTTGCGCGGACTGCCCTTCGTATTGCCGAAGGGGAGGGACTGCAGGGCAATGTAGACCGGGCGTTTGTCCTTGCCCGTGGCCGGCACGATGAGGATTTCACCGTTTGTCGCATTGTCCTGTCCGGCTGTTCCGCCCGACAGGGAGGTGGAGGCTACGGGTTCCGCCCAATGGCCGGCCGCTTTGGGGGCGGAGGTGTAGCGGAAGATATTGAAGTAGCGTCCTCCCAGCATCCGGCAGCTCAGCAGTACGCTGCCGTCGGGCAGTTCCTCCACCTTGGCTTCGTCGCCCTTCGGGGCCGGCCGGGCTGCAGCTCCTCCCAGCGGCTGCCAGCTGCTGCCGAAATCGTCGGAGTAGATGACCAGGCTGCCCTGGTTGGTGGTCAGTACGGAATAGATGCGGTAGGAGCTGCCTGCCTTGATGAGGGCGCTTTGGCAGATGCGGCCACTGGCGAAGAAGAGTCGTTCTACGGCTACTTTTCCGCGGCCGTCGTCGTAGGTGGCTTCAGAGGCGGTGTCGTAGAGGCGGTAGATGTCGGCGGCGATGTTCTCGCCCTGCCAGGTCTTTCCTCCGTCGGTGCTGTAGTAGCGTCCCACTTGCTGGGCACGGCTCAGGTCGAGTGAATAGCGGGAGGTGCCATCGGGCTGTTCGTCGCGCTTCACGCTTACGTCGGAGCGTCCGTAGCTCACGTCGCCCGAGGCGCAGATGAGCAGCAGTTTTCCTGTCTCCCGGTCGCACACCACTGCCGCATCGCCGTGTCCGCGGTCGAAGCCGCTGTCGCCCCGTCCCTCGATGGCCGTCGTGGGTTCGGGTTGCCAGGTGCGTCCGCCGTCGGTGCTCTTGCGACAGACGATGCTGATGTTGCCTACAGAGCCGATGTCGCCCCAGGCGGTGGCGTCGGTCACCTGAGAGCGGTCGTCGGTGAAGTACCACAGGGTCTTTCCCTGTGCCATGATGGCGGGGATGCGGTAATGAACGTGCCGGTCGGGCTGGCTCTTGAAAAGGACTTGTTGCGCCGGAAGCGGTGCGGATGACAGGAGGGCCACGGCGGCGGTGGCCGTCAGGAAGAGAGATTTCATGTTCATATGCGTTCAGTATGATAAGGTTTGGTGTACAAAGATACAACAAAAAATGAGAACGAGGGAAAAACAGGGGAAAATCTCTTCGAAGAAGTCAGGCAGGTGCCGTCGGCTTGTCACAGTGAACAAGAAGGCGGCACCTGTTTGGGAATGTCCGGTGGCGTCAGGGCTTTGGAATGAGGGTCGTCCATTTCCCGGTTTCTGGTGTGAGCTGCAAGGCTTCGTCGCTGCCCGGAAGCAGGATGCGCAGGGGTTTTCCTTGTTCAGAAAATACTTCGAGGCGGACCAGTTGTCCGGCCTTTCGTTCGGCGGAGATCAGGAAACCGCCCATGGCGCGGAGTTGGTGGAACGATACGTCCTGCCAGTCGGACGGGATGGCGGGGAAGACACGCACCACGCCCGTATGACTCTGCAGCAGCATCTCCTGTACGCCGGCGGCGAAGGCGAAGTTGCCTTCGAGCGTGAACGGACGATAGGTGAAGCGTGATTTGCCGGTGCCCGACTGGTCGCCGTTGACGTGGAAGGTGTTGGGCAGGCAGAAGCATTGGGCGAAGTCGCGCAGGGAGCGGGCCGCCTCGTCGCCGTTGAAAGCGCGTGCCTGGAGATTGGCATACCAGCTGTAGCTGTAGCCGCACCACCAGTCGGGCCCGCAGTCTTTGAGCCGTTGCAGGGTGGAGCGGATGATGCGCCGTGCGTCTTCTCCGTCGCTCCAGTCAATCAGTCCTAACGGATGGATGGCCATCGCGTGGGAGAAGTGGCGGTGGGAGGCATCGTAAGGGAAGCCCTTGGCGAACGTGAGGCAGCCTTCCTCATCGGTGTCGAACGGGGGCAGTTGTCTCTCGGTCGCCTTCCAGTGTTCCGCTTCGGCGGTGAGCTGTAGCTCATCAGCCATTTCGGCGGCGGCACGGAAGAGGAAGCGCATCAGGGCAAGGTCGTAGTTGGTCATGGTGGGGAACCAGGCCTGCAGCGAATTGTCGAAGATTTCAGGACTGGAACTGTATTCCAACTGTCGGACACCGTCGGCGCCTACCTGCGATTGCTGCTCTAAGTAGATGGCCACGTCGCGGACAAAGGGCCAGGCCCGTTGTTCGAGAAAGTGGCGGTCGGCACTGTATTTCCAGTGCAGGTAGAAATGCTGGGCCAGCCAGGCACCCGTTGTCTGCGACATGGAGTATTGTACCCATCCGCCCATGGGCTCGCCGGTGAGGGTGCAGACACCGGGGACGTTCATGCCGTCCGTCCCGAAGTACTGGCGGGTGAACCGCCGGTAGGTGTCGCGCTGGTTCCATAGGGTGTTGAGGTAGCCCAGCCCTTCCGTCAGGTGGTTGCCGGTGTAGGCGGGCCAGTAGCTGAGTTGGGTGTTTAGATCGTGATGATAATCGCCTTTCCAGGGAGGGAGGTGTCCGTTGTCGGCAGTCCAGACGGCCTGTAGGGAGATGGGAGCTGAATGTTCGCGCGAGGCGGAACCGAACTTGTACAGTTCGTTGTCGTACTGTTTCTGCAACACGGTGTCGGGCAGGCAGACGGAGGACTGCGCCCAATAATCTTGCCAGAAACGGGCATGTTCCTTATAGTCGTGTCGCAGGCCTCGGCGCAGGGCCTCGGCAGTGGCCTGACCGGCCTGTTCGCCGGTGAGCGAGGAGGTGACACTCCAGGTTCCCGTCAGGGTTTCACCGTCCTGCTGCCAGCGCACGGCCACATCGTAATAGAAATCGCCGTATCCTTTCTGGTGATAGACGAGGCAGTTGTCTTCGTGGCGCACGCTGCCCTGCTCGTAACCCAGCCGCTCCAGGCTTTGTCCGGTTACGGGGCTTGCTTCGCCGGAGGTCTGGTCACTTTGATAAACAGGGGTCTTCAGCGAGGGCTCAATCGGTGTCTTCAGCCCCTTGAAGATGAACCATCCCACCGGTTCGTTGGCATGGACGAAGGCCTGCATGGTCGTTCCGTCGGCCCATTCAGCCTGACACAGGGCGTTGTGGAGGAACAGGCGTACCTGAACGGGTGTCCCGAGCTGTGCGAGGGGAAATTCCAGGGCGGCGCCGGGTATTTTCGAGGGGGCTGCCTCCCGGTCGTAAGGATGGTCGAACTTCTGCTGCACGGGCAGGTAGTCGCGGTGGCGGATGTGCTGTTTCACCCATTCAAAACGGTAGTGGTCGCCCGAGAGGCTGTCGAGGGGACGGAGGTCCCAAAGGTCGGTACGGTCGAGCGACAATCGTAGGGCGTCTCCGTTCTGCCATACCAATGCGCCGATGGTGGCGTTGCCCAACGGGATGCCTTCGTCCCATCTTTGGGCCAGCGAGGGGAATTCCAGGTCGCTCGCGCCGGGGGTGACTTCACAGAGTTCGACAGGTGACTGGCAGGCCGCCAGGGCAAGGACGCCTGCCAGTAGGAAATGTTTCATTTTCATCATTATAGTTTTTTCATCATTATACGGTTTTGTTTGTGGAGGGGGTGACGGTCAGCAGGTACAGGGTGCCGACTGTCAGGATGATGAGGCTGAGGGCCTGGCTGCCATGGTCGGCGATGAGGCCCATCAACGGCGGGAACAAGGCACCGCCTGCCACGCCCATCACCATGAGCGACGAAATGTCATTGTTGCGTTCGGGCTGGTACTGGAGCGCGTAGGCAAAGACGATGGAGAACACGTTGGCGAATGCCAGCCCTGCTACGACGATGCCGGTATAGAGCCCTGCCGGCGACGTGGCGGCGAACAGGGCGGCCAGGGCAGAGAGGGCGGCGATCATGCTGAAGCGCAGAAAACGGCCTGCCTGCCAGCGGGCCAGCAGGAGGGCACCGGCAAAGGTGCCTGCCGTACGGGCAAAGAAATAGAGGCTGGTGCCTAATCCTGCCTGCTCAAGGGGCATGCCGGTCTTCTCCATCAGCAGCTTGGGAATGGCGGTGTTCAGACCGACATCGATGCCGACAATCACCAGGATGCCAATGAACAGCCGCAGGATATAGCCGTCGGCGAACAGCGACAGCGTGCTGCGGAAGGTGGCAGTTTGGGAACTTTCGTGGGTGGCAGGCACCGACCAGGCGACCCATGCGGCGTTGAGCAGGGTGATGAGGGCATACAGGGCAAAAATCAGTTTCCACTGTCCCGTGTAGAGGGCGGCTGCCCCGGCGATGATGGGACCGAGGAATGACGAGATGGCCTTGACGAACTGTCCCCAGGTCAGGATGCTGGCTAGCAGCTCCTGACGGACGGCGGTAGCGGCCAGCGGGTTGAGCGACACTTGCAGGGCCGTGTTGCTGATGCCCAGCAGCGCAAACGACAGCAGCATCACCGGATAACTGTAGGCAAAGAGGGGGAACAGCATGGCTACCAGCGTGAGCAGCAGGGAGGCGCACACGATGGTCTTTTTGCCATAGCGGTTCATCAGCAGCCCGGTAGGTACCGAGCAGACGGCAAACCACAGGAACACGGCCATCGGCAGCAGGTTGGCGACGCTGTGGGGCAGGGAGAAATCTTGCTGGATGTAGTTGGTGGCAATGCCCACTACATCGACGAATCCCATGACGAAGAATCCGAAGAGGATGGGGAAGATGACGTTCTTTTTCATGCGTTTCCTGTTTGGTCTAATTCATGAAGGGCAAAGGCATAGGCACCCAGGGCGATGGACTGGCTCGTCTTGCGGCGAGAGGTGATGACGCCGATGCGTTTCTGCGAGTCGTAGTGGACGGTACGTCCGCTGCCGGGCACGGTCAGTGTGACTTCGTGGCCGCGTGCGAAGTCGCTCCAGGCGGCTTCGTCGTCCAGCAGGTAGGCTTTCATCTGCAGGCGGGGGAAACTCAGTCCGGCGAAGGTGGACAGGCGGCCGTTGAGCGTGTCCATGAGGGCAGGAAGAATGTACTTGGCCGCTCCCGCCAGTCCGCCGCCGATGGCGATGATGCCATCGACGATGGTCACGACGGATGCCAGTGCCTCGCCGGCCATTTCGCCCAGTTCGGCAAAGCTGGCGCGGGCGGCTTCGGCATGGCCCGGCCGCCGTCCTTCGGCGATGTCGAAGATGTCTTTGGGGGTCAGGTCATCGGCATGGCCCGACAGTTCCGCATACACGCGCTTGACGGCGCGGATGCTGACACTTTCCTCTACAATCATGTCGGGATGCTTCTTGTTGCGGAAGCACCAGATGTCGCCGCCCGACGAGTTGTCGCCTCGCAGCAGCTGTCCGTTGATGACGACACCGCAGCCGTAGCCAGTGCCGAACGTGACACCGATCAGGTTGTGGAACTGCTTGCGGCTGCCCAGTGACGCCAGGCGTTGGTTGATGGCGGGCAGGACGCCTGCCAGTGCCTCACCGTAGGCAAACAGGTCGCCGTCGTTGTTGATGAAGACGGGGATGCCGAAGGTGTCTTCCAGGATGGGGCCGAGCGGAACGCCTCCTTGGAAGCAGGGGAAATTGGGCAGGTCGCCGATGATGCCTTGCGGATAGTCGGCCGGGCCGGGGAAAGCAAAGCTGATGGCAGAGGGAGCGGTGTCCAGCTGGCGGATGACTTCGCTGAAGCCCTGTTTCAACTGGTGGATACACGTGTTGAGGTCGGACGAGTCGGTCGACAGATGGACGGGGGTGACGATTTCCCTCCCTCCCTGCATGGCGGAGAACAGGAAGTTGGTTCCGCCAGCATCGAGGGTGAGGATGATACGTGGGTCGTTTTTCATGGAAATAGGGTATTGAGTGAGTAGGTAATTGTTCGGTTTTTAGGGTTAGGATAATAGGCGATTAGGGGTTATTCTCTGAACCGTACGTAGGCCTTGATGGTGCCGCACTCCTTGCCTTCGGCAGCGCCGTAGGGACGGATGGTGTAGGCACCGGCGGCGGCAGGCAGGATGAAGGTCTCGGCATAGTGGACCACGAAGGGCTCGAAGGCGCCGGAGGGGCTTTCTACGATGGCTTCTTCGCCTTCCACCAGGTTGAGCACATTGACGCCGGTACCCGCCGGATGCAACACGGGCCGGGTGAACCAGTGGCGACGGGTCTCGATGAACTCGTTCTCGTGGAGGCCGGTCCGTTCTTCGCGCCATCCGTCACCTTCGGCCACGGGCTGCACGGCATTGACGAAGTGGCGGCGGATCAGGTCGGTCTGGCGTTCCCACTGGATGACGTGCGAGCCGTGGCCGATATTGATGGGGCGTGGCCGTCCGTCGAGTCCCATGCGTCCCCAGTCGTAGAGCTTGAAGGTGAAGATGCTGGGTGTGGCACTGATTTCCAGTACCATCGCACCGGCCCCTGAACAGTGGACGGTGCCGTTCGGAATCAGGTAGTGGTCGTGCTTCTTGGCCGGCCACTTGTTGACGAACTTTTCCACCTCGAACGTGCCGCCGGTTTCCTGCGCCTCGTTCAATTCGCTGATCATCTCTTGGGGAGAAATGCCGGTCTTCAGTCCCAGGAAGACCGTGGCACCGGGTTCGGCATCCAGCAGGTAGTAGCTTTCGTCTTGCGTGTAGTAGATGCCGAAGGTGTCGCGGATGTACTGGGTGGTGGGGTGGACCTGCAGGCTCAGGTTGCCGCCTCCAATGGTGTCGAGGAAGTCGAAGCGGATGGGGAAGTCCTGTCCGAAGCGCGATTCCACCGGTGCGCCCAGCAGGCGGCGTGTTTCGTAGAATACGAGGTCGTTGGCAGGGATTTCAAACAGTTCGCCTTCCACCTTCAGGTAGAGGCTGTTCTCTTCGGGCACGCAGTCGAAGCACCAGCCGTAGTTGGGTCGCGAGGAATCCAGTCCGCACACCTCTTTCATCCATTGTCCGCCCCAGGGAGCCGGGTCGAAGAAGGGGACCACGCGGAACGGGCGGCAGGCGGTGGCACTCAGTCCCCGACGGAGGGTGTCGCCGGCCACCATCTTGGGGCAGCCCGGGGTATGGGTGTCCATCCAGTAGTCGGCGATGGGCAACAGCTGCTTCTTCAGCTGGTCGCACACGATCCAGTCAATGAAGTAGCCCCGCTTATAGTGGCGGCTGGCCTCCTCCTCGCGGTTGGAGACGCCCAGTCCGTCGATTTCCTTGCGGCGGGAGCGCTGCTGGATTTCCCAGCGGGCCATGTCGATATAGGCGACGAGGTCGGCCCTTCCGGCAGCGGTGTAGGCACCGTGTCCATATACCAGTACGCTGCCGGTCGCCCGGGCGATTTCTTCGCGTGCCTGTGCCACCTTTCGCTCGTCGAGGAAGTCGGCATAGCTGAACGGGGCCCGGCGGCCGAACAGGCGGTCGTCGGTCACCCAGGGTTGGGTGAGGCGGCGGATTTCCGCTTCGGGCTTGAACAGGTCGTCGGACTTGATGATCTTGTTGAATCCCATCGGTGCCAGGTGCTGTTCCAATTCTTCGATATAGACTCCTTGATAACACTCTATGACGCACAGGTGCCGGTGTTCGGTAGCGGTACGAAGACGGTCGGCGATGTGCTCCCATCCTTTGATTAACTCACCTTCCACGGGGGTGAAGGGGGCTTTGTCGTAGTTGCTTTTTCTCATATGGTTTTTCTCAGATTAGTTTTTCATTTTTTTATTGTTCCCCATCTATTAGGGTAGGGGGGGAAGCGAAGGCTATCCGAAGTGCAAAGATAAGCGATTGCCGGCAATTTTTTTTCGCATTATGTTCTTATATTGTTGCATTATATTCTGATTGCCCGTATATTTGTGGAAGTTTAAATTTTTCTACAAAAGAAAGTATGACCCGAATAAAGGAAGGATTCAAAGGACAGCGCATGCTGTCGTTGCCGGAGGACATCTTGCGCAAATACAGCCAGATGCCGTTGGTGCGCCCGCTCTATATCCGAAAATTGGGCTATTTCCCCAAGGTGCAGTATCATTATGTACAGAAGGACAAGGGGGTGGACTACTGTATGCTGATTTATTGCGTGGCCGGTCGCGGCTGGTATCAGTTGGACGGCAAGGCAGAGCAGATGCTGGAGACCCATCATTTCATCCTGCTGCCACCCGACACCCCCTACCGGTTCTGGGCCGACGACAACCGGCCGTGGAGTATCTACTGGGTGCATTTTGAGGGGACATTGGCGAAGGACTTCCTCCAGTACCCGGTCATGCCGCGTGCGATTCTGCCCAACAACAAGTCGCGTCTGCAGGATCGCTTGCAGCTGTTCGAAGCCATATACGACAGCTTCTCGATGGCATTTACCCGCGAGTACATGATTCATGCGTCCATGTGCCTGTACGCCTTCCTGTCGTCGTTCCTGCATGTAGAGGCCTACCGTCATTGCAAGCTGCCTGACCATGCCGACGAATCGTTTGGAACGAAGGTGGTCCATTATATGCAGGAGAACATTTCGAGCAACCTGACGTTGGAGGACCTGGCGCACAACTTCCGGTATTCTCCTTCGCATTTTTCGGCCTTGTTCCAGAAAGAAACGGGCTATTCGCCCATCAACTATTACATCCAGCTGAAAATCCGCAAGGCCTGCGAGTACATGGAGACCTCTCCCTTGAAGCTGTATGAGATTGCCGAGAAGGTGGGGTTTGACGAGCCCTCGTATTTTACCCGCATTTTCACGAAGATTATCGGCATGTCGCCTTCCGAGTACCGCCGGCGCGAAACGGCCTTTCGCATCAAGGGAGAATCTGCCCCCCAATAAAAAAGGAAGCGAAATCACTTCGCCTCCTTTCCCTAACCAAAATTAAAAACTCAGTACGAATACGTTTGTATTTGTTTCTATGCTTAACTAACAATTCGTCATGGATGATGCTCCTCCGCCCATGCCCGGAACAGGGCGATGGCCTTCGCCAGGGTGCCGGCAGAGCCTTTGAAGTGGCCCGAGCCGCTGGGCACTCCGCCCTTGCCGTACCATTCGTAGAAGCCGTTGTTGGCCAGCACGCGGTCGAGCATGGGACGTACTTCCGCGTAGGCTTCCTCCACCTTTCCGTTGAGGATGAGCTGTTGGATCATGCGTCCGCCGAACCAGGTCCAGTCGCCGCCGTTTTGATAGACGTAGGGATCCTTCATGCCTCCGCCGAACAGTCCGTCGGGATAGGGAGGATAGAGGGTCAGTCCGATGCTCGGCATGCCTGACAGGCGGACATTCTCTACCATCTGCCGGTTGACGGTGTCAATTTCCTCCGGACTCAACAGGCCGGCTTCGATGGCGACCGCCGTACCGCCGTGGTAGTGGATCTGGTTTTCGTCGAAACCGGCGGGGATGGGTGAACCATCCAGGTAGAGGTGGGGGATGAACTTCTGGTGTTCGGCATCCCACAAGTGCCGGCGCACGTTGGCGGCGATGCTTTCGCGGAGATTCTTCCATTTGCCGATGAGTGCCGGGTCGTCGGTCATGCCTTCCAGTTCGCGGAGGGCGATGATGAACATGGCATTGTCGTATACGTCGATGGCTTTGTAAGAATATTCGTTCAGGTCGCAGGGGAATCCTTCTCCCGGCTGCACATCGCCCCAGTCGGCAGTCATGGCCCCCCACAGCAGGCCGTACGGCTCGGAGTAGCGTTCCTTGATCAGGTAGTCCACCATGTCGTCCATGCGCTGCAGGACGCTGCGTCCGGCAATGTCTTCCTGCAGCAGGCTCGTGTCGCCCGTCTTGCGGATGTACTTGCCCACCAGCTGGATGAGTGATGTTTCCTGGTCGGTCTCAACGGTATTCTTAAAGCCGACGTGTTCGGGGGCATTGTCGGAATAATAAGGTGTATCGTCATACCAGGTAAAGTCGGGTTTCAGTACATATCCGTCGACCATCTCGTGGTTGGGCTGTTGCATGCGGAAGAAAACCAGGATGGCTCCCCGGATATCGGCAGGGTCGTTCACTTCGCACGCGGTTTCGATGAATGTGTTCAAGTCGCGTGCCCAGACTTGGGAATAGCCGCTCCCCGCATTGAATCCTTGGGCAAGGGTCGCCCTGGCCATCGAGTCAACCTTGTTCAGCGTAGTGTCGTTCAGCAGTGTCGCTGCCAGCTGCTGGTTCTTGGAAGGCTGTTGGCAGGACATCAGGGACCCGGCCAGCAAAAAAATCGGTAAGTACTGTTTCGTGTTCATAGCTCAAGAGTTCTTTTTTCTGGTGGCAAAGGTAGAGATTCTGTATCAGATAAATGGCACACAATCTTCTGATTTTCTTGCATTATCTTATGGACTTCTATGATAGGCAGCTGCGGAGCTCCCCTTGGCTGTCCGGGAATTGTTGTCCGCTCTCCTTTTTCCCTGTCGTTTGTTCCCGCTTTCCCTTTTTCCTGTCATTTCGAACGAAGTGAGAAATCTGTTAGCACCAAGTGGATGTATTCAGATGCTTCACTCTGTTCAGCATGACAGTTGGATAGGTGTCCACGGTTTTCGGACAGGCTCCCCCGTCGTAGGCGGCAGGATTTCTTTCGTAAGAAAATCCAACTTTTTCGGCAGATTGTTTATGGCTGCTTCAATGGCCTTTCCTTATTTTTGCATCCTGTAAACCAATTCTATTCACTATATTATTTAGCAATCTGACCATGAGAACAACAGGATGCTGGCTGGCTGCAGCGTTGGCAGCAGGCACACTGACAGGCTGTGTGCACCAGTCACAGAAGGACGCCCCACAGGGATATGCGGAAATGATTTTGGAAAACGAACTGATGAACCGGGTGGATTCGATGGCGCATGCCGTCGTAGCGACCGGGTTCAATGCCGGCGACGGGTATGGCGAAGTGTGGATTCGGGACTATAATACCTTTATAGAACTGTCCATGGATGTGCTGCCCGACGAGCAGGTACGCCGGAACTTGAACGTCTTTTGGGGATTTCAGGGACCTACGGGAGACATCGTAGACGGGTTCATCGACAAGAAGAAGGCGGGAGTGGGGTACAAGTACCGTTACTCGGACCTGGAACCGGACTATGCCGCCCACAAGAACACGGTGGAGACCGACCACGAAACGTCGCTCATCCAGGCCATCTATAAATATGTAAAGAAGAGCGGAAATACCGCTTACCTGCAGTCGGAAGTCTATGGCAAAAAAGTCATCGACCGGATGGAGTGGGCACTGGAATACCTGTTCAACGAGAAGTTCGACCGTCGGTACGGACTCATCACCGGCGCTACGACTGCCGACTGGGGCGACGTGCAGCCCGAACACTTGTGGGGCGTGGAGATTGACGAAAACACCCATTTTTGCATCGACATCTACGACAATGCCATGCTGTTGATAGCCCTGAACCATTTCATCGAACTGACTCCCGACCGGGAGAAGGCTGCCCAGTGGACGGCCAAGCGGGACGAACTGAAACAGAATGTCCGCAAGCACCTGTGGGACAGCGAGCGGAAGAAGTTCATCCCTCATATCTACCTGAAAGATTCGCCCTTCCCGGCGAACTTCGACGAGAACGCCATCTATTATCATGGCGGAACGGCAGTGGCCATCCTGGCCGGCTTGCTGACCCCCGACGAAATCCGCGAAGCCAACGACCGGATGCTGGAGAACGTAAAGAAAGCGCACGCACAGACCATTGGCCTGACCCTGTATCCTACCTATCCGGCAGGTGCCTTCAAAGGGGTGGGCATGTATCCCTATGGTTATCAGAATGGCGGCGACTGGACCTGGTTCGGCGCACGGATGATTCATGCGTTGGTAGAAAACGGTCTGATAGCCGAGGCTTACGACGAACTGCAGCCCATGCTGGAGCGGGTGGTGGAGAACAAAGGATTCAACGAATGGTACACGCCAGCCGGCGAACCGATGGGGTCGGGTACGTTCCGGGGAGAAGCCGGCGTGCTGTACAAGGCGAATGCGCTGCTGCGTGAGTGGGCGAAAGAAAACCGGTAAACCAATTTAAACCCTATAAGTATCTATGATGAAATTGAAAACACTTTGCCACGTTGCCTTGCTGACAGCAGGGGCGTGGCTGGCTGCCTGTACTTCGACAGCCCCTGAGCAGGAGGAATCCTTGTCTCAGTATGCCAACCCGTTGATAGGCAGTGCCCATTGCCGTTGGTTCCATGTGGCGCCTGGTGCCTTGCCTTTCGGACTGGCCAAACCAGGGCCGGCTACCAATGCCAGCAAGGGCAATGCGTCGGGATGGGAAGCGACGGGATATGATTACCGCGACACGTCTATCGAAGGATTCCCCTGCCTGCACGAGTTCCAGGTGGGAGGAATCGTGCTGATGCCTACTACCGGTCCGCTCAAGACCGTTCCCGGTGCAGTCGGTTCGACCGGCGAGGGCTACCGTTCTGCCTTCACTCACGAACAGGAGACGGCCCGGCCCGGTTACTATTCCGTCCGCCTGCAGGACTACGACATCCTGGCGGAAGTTACGGCCACTCGCCGTGTGGCTTACCAGCGTTTCACGTTCCCTGCCAGCGAAGCCAGCCATTTGCTGTTCGACATCGGTAACCGTCAGGGAGAAAGCGGTCCGGCCGTTGATGCTGAAGTGAAGGTCAGCCCGAACGGCCAGTTGGTGGAAGGATGGGTCAAGACCTTGCCCGCTTACAGCAATAAGTACCAGTCGGGAGCTACCATCACCCTGTTCTTCTCGGCAGAGATGGACCATCCCGCCGACCAGGTGGGTACGTTCCTCGGCGAAAAGACGTTCGACGGACAGCACGAAGTGAAAGGGGTGGGTGCCGGTGCCTGGCTGACCTACCAGACACAGGCCGGCGACCAGGTGACGGCAAAAGTAGGCCTGTCCTACACTTCCGTGGAGAATGCCCGGCTGAACCGGACGACAGAGACCCAGGAAGGACAGCTGACCTTCGATCTGGTCCGTCAGACATCAGCGGATATTTGGGAAGAATACCTGAGCCGCATCCGGGTAGAAACGGCTTCGCACGAAGACAAGGTGAAGTTCTATACCGGACTGTATCATGCTGTACTCGGACGCGGACTCGCCAGCGACATCAACGGTGCGTATCCCAAGAACGACGGCAGCATCGGCCAGATTCCGCTGAAGGAAGACGGGACTCCGGCGTTCTCATTCTACAATACCGACGGCATTTGGGGCGGACAGTGGGACCTGCTGCAGGTATGGGCGCTGGCCTATCCGGAGTATTTGTCTGACTTCGTGAGCACCCACCTGCAGGTCTATAAGGATGCAGGCTGGCTGGGCGACGGCCTGGCATGCAGCCGCTACGTGTCGGGAGTGGGGACCAACCAGTTGGGCATCGTCATTGCCGCCGCCTACCTGTGTGGCATCCGCGACTTTGACGTGGAGACGGCCTATGCCGCTGCCCGCAAGAACGAACTGGAGGGCGAAAACCGTCCGATGGGGGCCGGCAAGCTCGATACCGACCAGTTCGTGAAGTACGGGTATGTCCCTCATAAGGACAAGGGGGCATGGCCCGACGAGGCCTGGATGTTCTCTGCTTCGCATACCCTGGAATACTCCTTCGGTGCCTATGCGGTGGCACAGATGGCGAAAGCCCTGGGCAAGACAGAAGATTACGAGCAGTTGATGTCGTTGTCCAAAGGATGGGAACGCCTGTACAACGAAGAAACAAATCTCATCCAGCCCAAGTGGGAGAACGGGCAGTTCATCGACCGGTTCGACCCGATGCAGGTATGGCGCGGCTTCCAGGAAGGCAATGCCTACCAGTACACGTTCTATGTGCCCCACGATGCGCCGGCACTGATTGCCAAGATGGGGGAAGAGGAATTTTCCGCACGCCTGGACAGCATCTTCCTCCGTTCGCAGGAAAACATCTTCAGTGGCGGCAAGACCATTGATGCCTTTGCGGGGCTGCAGACCTACTATAACCAGGGCAACCAGCCGTGTCTGCACGTGTCGTGGGTGTTCAACCAGGCCCATCGTCCGTCGCTGACACAGAAATGGGTACGCAGCATCTTGGAGGAATTCTACGGAACGGACGGCATTCATGGCTACGGCTACGGCCAGGACGAAGACCAGGGACAGCTGGGCGCCTGGTATGTCATCTCGTCCATCGGTCTGTTCGACGTGGCAGGATTGGCCAACGAGCAGGCCAAGTTCGCCTTGGGCAGCCCGCAGTTTGACAAGATTACCATCCGTCTGAATCCCAAGTACTATACGGGCGACCACTTTATCATCGAGACGAAGAACAACAGCAGCACGAACCGCTATGTCCAGCAGTATGTGCTGAACGGCGAGACGCTCCATGTACCGGAAATTCCTTTCCAGACCGTTGTCAAGGGCGGCAAGCTGGAAGTGGAGATGGGCAGTGAGCCGAAGGACCAGTATTGATGAGTGTGGACAGTGGAGGTGAGTGGTCCACGGTGATGAATGGGCCACAGTTATATCCGGAGGGATGTAGCTGTGGCCCTTCTCTTTCGCTTAAAAGGAAAAAGTAACCAGCACGCCTTTATGGTCGGTGGGCCAGACGCCCAGCGGAAGCAGGAACTCGTCATCCGACGATTCGTCGGTGCGGTGGTTTTTGACGATGCTGCCGCGGGGACCGAAAATGACCGCTTCCTCTGCGTGCAGACGCGGATGGGGAGAGAAGAACACGTAGTCGATACGGTCCCGTTCGTCCGACAGGGGAGCCCAGGTCAGCTTGGATTCCGGCACCAGCGGATTGTCCGACGGAAAGGTGAATCCCGGATGGGTCAGTACGTTAGGATGCACCGTGCGGTAGGTATCGACAAAGCCGGCATTGTCGAGCAGGAGGGGCACTGTCCAGGGCACGATGAAGCCATGGTGGTCGTAGAGGTCTTTGGTCTCCCGCGTCCAGTCCAGGTGGGACGGTTCGTTGAAGTCGCCTCCGAGGAAGACAATCCTGCCTCGCTCCATGTCCCGTTGGGCTTCTGCAATGAAACAGCGGATGGCGTCATCGCGTTGCGAACGGTCGTTCCGTTCCAGGATTTCCGCTACCGAAGTCGGGATAGGAATTTCCTTCCACGTCGATCCGTCGTAGCCGCGGACGTTGTAGTAGGCGTCGTCCAGATAGTCCAAGTGGGCGGTATAGACCGCAAATTCCTGTCCGTCGATGGTGGTGACGAGCTTATATATGCTGCCATGGTCGTTCTGGAGCGGAAAGACGGTGAGCGAGTCGGTGATGGGGGTCCGGCTCAGCAGACCCGAATCATCGCTGAAGAATGAATAGTAGGTCTCGCCCTTTTCGCGCAGGCTGTTCACGATGCGGTCGCAAAAGCGCGTCCCGTTGTAGTTGCGCACTTCGCTCAGCGTGACGAAATCGGGTTTCAGCCGGGTAATCTCGTTGACAACGGCATCGTAGCCGCCGGGAACTACTGTGCCTTCCTGCCAGATGTTCCATTGCAGGACGGTGATGTGCCGGGCAAGGGAGGGGCTGCTGAACAGGGTCAGCAGCAGGACAATCAGAAAGAGATGTCTGTTCATAATGACTGATAAATGTCTGTTCGTAATGATGGATAAATGAGTGAATGAAAAGAGTCATGGATCTGTGGTCTTGGGGGAGTCTGTCCGAAAACTTTGGGTCACCCATCAAACTGTCATGCTGAACGAAGTGAAGCATCTGAATACATCCACTTTTCGCTAACAGATTTCTCACTTCGTTCGAAATGACAGGGAAAAAGGAAAGCGCAAGAACAATTCTCGGACAGCCTGGGGGGAGGAGCATCCGGCAGTTATTGCCGGATGTTGAGGTTCGTGATGCGGCTCTTGAACTGTCCGGCCTTCTCCAACGGGAAGACGAGGGTGGGCACCAGCTTCATGGAGTCCTTCGGCGAGATGAACTGTTTGCGGATGACCTTCTCCTCGACAAGGCGGTCGTTGATGAACAGGCGGGTGGAGCGGTTGTCGCCCTCTACCTTCACCTGCACCTTCTCTTTCTTGACACTGTAGGGGAAGGTGAACAGATAGCCGTCGCGGGCATAGCCCATCAT
Source organism: Phocaeicola plebeius (assembly GCA_022767125.1). GTDB lineage: Bacteria > Bacteroidota > Bacteroidia > Bacteroidales > Bacteroidaceae > Phocaeicola > Phocaeicola plebeius_C. Next base: position 10,328 of record JALEPZ010000043.1, on the reverse strand, counting down.
CCCCTTGATGGGGTCGGACAGGTAGAAGACGGCCGAGGGTGAACGGAACAGTTCCGTGCCCGGAACTTCTCGCTCACCGTCGAGGTCGAAGCTCACCGTGTAGCCATAACCCACCTCGCGCAGCGGAAGTGTTTCGCCCGGGCGGACCTCCTGTTGGCTGAACGAGCCCGACAGGCGGCCTGCCTGGTTGACACCGGGAGCCTCGCTGAGGCGCCGGCGCTGGTCGTTGAACGCCGTGTAGGGAACGGTAGGCGCCGCTCCGGTCCACATCTTCACGGCCAGCGTCTGGATGGCTGGGTAGGTGCGGTCGTGGATGTCCTTCGTCGAAATGCCGTTGCCGGCATGGTCGTTCCATACGGCGAACATGCCGCCCAGAATGGAGGGATGTTTTTCCTCGAACACTTCCTTGCCGATGTGGGCAGGAGTCCACTGCTCATACAGTTTCTGCGTGTTCAGATAGTCGTAGTAGTAGCCGGCGGCAGGCACAATGTAGAGCCATCCGTCGGGGACGCTGATGAGGTCGTAGCCCTGTCGGATCATCTCTTTCGGGTCGGCATAGCCGTTGTACCAGGCACTCATCACCACATTCTCCGATTTCACGGGTGTCTCTCCCTTGGCATGGGTCAGGGCTCCCCAAACGCAGGCCTGCTTGCCGAACCCTTCCACGTAGCGGATGAAATGGTCGGTGAAGTAACGGAACTTCTCTACCACTTCCTGCTCCTTGTTCGAGTATTCGTCGGTGCCGATGTGTACCCGCTTGCCGCGGAACACGGGCTGCTCTCCTTCGAGGTATTCTTTGAACAGGCCCTCCATGAAGGTGTACGTCTTGGGGTTGAACAGGTCGAGGTGGTCCATGCCGTACTTCTGGCTGCCGATTTCGGGGAGGTAGTGGGTGAAGGCAAGCGAGTGGGCCGGGGCATCGATTTCGGGGATGATGTCCACAAAGTGGTTCTCGGCCAGTATCTGGAGATCAATGAACTCCTGCTTCGAATACCAGCCGTCCTGGGCAGTCAGTCCGGGATAGGTGTCCGACTCCAGGCGGAATGCGGAGTAGGTCTTGTTCCAGTCCCACTGGTAGAAGCGGGGGAAGGCATTGTCGTTCAGATGGATCTGGAAGGTGTTCATCTTGTAGTAGGACATGATTTTCACGTAGTCCTGCAAGAACTCCAGCGGGATGAACTTGCGTCCGCAGTCAATCATGAAGCCACGCACGGCATAGTCGGGGAAGTCCTTGATGCTGCCGCAGGGCAGGGCACGCTGGTCTGACTGTTCGGCCATCTGGAGGAGGGAGCGGGTGCCCCAGTACACTCCGACAGCTTCGGGCGCACTGACGATGACCTGCTTGCCGATGGCCATGCGGTAGCCTTCGTGGGGCATTTGGGCGTCTTTGCGCAGGCTGAGGCGGATGTCTCCGTCCTTGGCTTTGGCGTTGGTCACTTCGGGGTGCAGGCCCAGGAGGGCCTGGCAGTCGGCTGCCAAGGCGCGGGCCATGTCGGCCAGCTGTTCGTTTTCATAGACGATGCGGGTCTGGCTGTCGAGGGTGAAGGTGCCTTTGCCGCCTTTCCACTCTTTGAGTTCGGGAATCACAAATGGTTTTTCGTTCTGCGCACGGACGGTAGTCATCCAGCAGAAGAGGGCGATGAGGGTCAATAGGTGTTTCATACAATCATAAGTTTTTTTATAGGTAAGTCAATCTGGTACAGTCCGTTCGTCCGGACTATCTGGGGAAATATACATTCTGTTTTCTGTTCCGTCAATCGTTGATCAGCAGCGACGAGTCACCGTAACTCAGGAAGCGGAAACCGTGGGCGAGGGCATAGTCGTAGATGCGCCGCCAGTCGCCCTTGACAAAGGCCGAGACCAGGAGCAGCAGGGTGCTCTGAGGCTGGTGGAAATTCGTCACGATGCGGTTCACGATGCGGTACTCGTAGCCCGGGGCGATGATGATCTGCGTGCTGGTGTGCAGGGTGTCCAGTCCGTGGCGGTCCAGGTAGTCCAGTACGTTCCGGAGGGCCTCCTGGGCGGTGAGGGAAGGGGCCGTGTCGTAGGGTGTCCATTGGCGTACGTGCAGCTCCTCCTCGCTGGCATCGGGATGTTCGCTGAGGGCGGCACCGATGTAGTAGAGGCTTTCGAGGGTACGGACCGACGTGGTGCCCACAGCGGTGACATTGCCCGCATGGGCCAGCAGTTGTTCCATGGTGTGGCGGCTCACGGCGATGTATTCCGTGTGCATCTCGTGCCCTTCGATTTCCTCGCTCTTCACCGGCTTGAAGGTGCCTGCCCCCACGTGCAGGGTCACTTCTTCCAGGTGGATGCCTTTCGTCCGCAGGGCATCGAGCACCTCGGTCGTGAAGTGCAGGCCGGCGGTGGGAGCCGCCACCGACCCCTTGATTTTCGAGTACACCGTCTGGTAGGTCTGCTTGTCGCTCTCCTGGGTCGGGCGGTTCAGGTAGGGGGGAATGGGCAGTTCGCCGAACACTTCGAGGATGTCGGCGAAAGTGATGCCGGGATTGTCCCACTCGAAGTCGATCCAGTGGCTCGTGCCCCGCGGTTCGCCACGCCGGGCAGTGAGGGTGACGGGCTGTCCCTTCACGGTCATCTGTCGCTGGAGCGGTCCTTCCTTCCATTTCTTCAGGTTGCCCACCAGGCAGAGCCAGGCCGAGCGGCGTGTCTGCTGGAAGTTCTGCGCATAGTCGGCGGGCTGCACCGGCTCCAGACAGAAGATTTCGATGAGGGCACCGGTTTCCTTGCGGAAGTGCAGGCGGGCCTGGATGACTTTGGTATTGTTGAACACCAGGAGAGACCCGGCAGGCAGGTAGTCGGGCAGCGAGGCGAACACGCTCTCGCTGATGTCTCCGTTGCGATAGACGAGCAGTTTCGACCGGTCGCGCTGCTCCAGGGGGAACTTGGCGATGCGCTCGTCTGGCAGGGGATAATTGTAGTCGCTGATTTTGATATGTCTTGTTGCTTCCATGCGTTGAAATAGGGGGCTATTGAATATTCTTGTCCATCAGCAGGCGGCCTTCCGTGTCCACCACCTTCACCCGGATGTGTCCGTCGTGCAGCTCCAGCCGGGCGGCACAGGTGGAACCTTGCTCCAGCACCGGGAAAGCATTGCCGTCGGCCTGCCGGTCGTGATAGAAGAAGCGGTGGGTATGGCCCGACACGAGCAGGTCTACCCGGGCCTCGTTGAGTACGGGGAGGAACTTGCGGATGGCATCGTCCCAGCCGAACCACGTTTGTTCGTCCTTCCATTGCTGGCCCATCACCAGCGGGAAATGGCAGACGACAATCCGGTAGCGGGCCTGCTGGTAGTCGGGGGTCTGCACCAGTTGGCGGAGCCATTCCGCCTGTTCGGTGCGGTAGGCATCATAGTCGGTCAGTCCGGCATAGACCCAGTGGCTTTCCGCCTTGTCTTCGCCGCTGTCGAGCATCACGATCATGATGTCGCCGATGCGGTAGGCCCCGTAGATCTTGTTGTCTTTCTTGGGGAAATAGCTGGAGTAGGTGCGGGCCAGGTTGCCGCGCGTCTCGTGGTTGCCCCGCACGATTTCGAAGGGCGTGGACGTGGCGAACAGCCGTACGCTGGTGTCGATGAAGGCAGTAAAGGGAGCTTCGGGGCGGTCGATGTAGTTCATCATATCGCCTGCATAGAAGAAGGCGTCGCACGATGGCCAGTCGGCCTTGTTAAGCAGCGTTTCCAGCTTCTGGGCATCGCCGTGCATGTCGCTGGTCACGAAGATGTTCGCGCCCTGCTGGTGGGGGTCGGTGGTGCGGAAGGTGAACCACTCGGAGGCGATGCTGTCGCCGAAGGTCACTTTATAGGGCTGGAAATCCTTCATCTCTTTCGACACGATGCGGTAGTCGTAGCGGGCGGCTGGTTGCAGGGCTTCGATACGGACCGAGTTGAAGGTGTTGTAGGCAGCCTTCAGTCCGTCTTTCGAGGAGTAGCAGCGCTGGGGTAGCTCGCTTTCGCTGCCGTGGGGCTTGATTTCTACCCACGAGAAAGCTTTCGCGGAGGTGGTGAACACGACAGTGGCACCGGTTTCCGTCACTTCCTGCAAGTAAGGGCCATGGTCGATGCCGAAGGAGGTCTGGGCGGCCAGTTGAAGGGTCAGGCTACAGAGCGAGGCGGCCAGCAGGCGCTTTGAGGTCTTTGAATTCATAAAGTTTCTCTGTTTTTTAGGTTGCTTCTGCAAAAGTACGATTTTTCTCGCTACTTTTGCACATACAATTCAAAGAAAAGGAGATACAGAACATGAAAATAGGCGATAAAGTGCGCTTCCTCAGCGAAGTGGGGGGCGGCATCGTACGCGGCTTTCAGGGAAAGGACGTGGCATTGGTAGAAGGAGAAGACGGATTTGAGATTCCCATGCTCATCAAGGAGTGTGTGGTGGTTCAGACCGACGAGTATAACATCCCCATCAAGTCGGTGGGAAAGCCCCGCACGGCAACCTCCGAGGCGGCGGACGAGGCCGACGAAGAGGAGGAAGAGAACGACCGCCCCATTACGTGGAGGGATCCGGAGGTGAAGGGCAATGACGTGCTGAACGTGACCCTGGCCTATGTGCCCGAAGACATCAAGGCCCTGTCTGCCACCGATTTCGACGCGTACCTGGTCAACGACAGCAATTATTTCATCGACTATCTCTACCTCTCGGCCGAAGGCAACAGCTGGACGTTGCGGAGCCGGGGAACGGTGAAGCCCAACCGGAAGGAGCATCTGGAGACGTTCTCCAAGGCCGACCTGAACGGCATGGAGCACGTGGCGGTACAGCTGCTGGCCTACAAGGACGACCGGGGTTACCTGTTCAAGCCGGCGGTGAGCACCGAACTCCACATCGACACGGTGAAATTCTACAAGCTGCATACGTTTGAGGTCAATGCCTTCTTCCCCCAGCCGGCCCTGCTGTATGAGATTGTCAAGGACGACGAGGCGGTCCGCGAGGTGCATCCTTCAGCCGACGATATCCGTCAGGCCTTGCTCAAGAAGAACGATACGGCCCTTCCGCCCCGGTTGCAGCGGAAGCAGCAGAAGCAGGGACGGAACGACCTGGTAGAGGTCGATCTCCACATCCATGAACTGCTGGACGACACCACGGGAATGGGCAACGCGGAGATGCTGGACTATCAGCTCGACGTGTTCCGCCGCACGCTCGATGAGTACCGCAACCGCAAGGGACAGAAGATTGTCTTCATCCACGGCAAGGGCGACGGGGTGTTGCGGCGGGCCATCCTCGACGAGCTGAAACGCAACTACAAGAGCTATCCCAGCCAGGACGCTTCGTTCAGGGAGTATGGCTTCGGGGCAACGATGGTCACAATCCGATAATAAAGAAGGAGGAAAGATGGAAAGACTGAAAGAAATACTGGGCCGGGATGTGTTTGCGGCCCGCACGGGTGTAGAACTGTTGGAAATCCGTCCCGGGTATGCCCGGGCACGGATGGAGGTCACCCCCGACCACCTCAATGCAGGCGGTGTATGTCAGGGTGGGGCACTCTTTACCTTGGCCGACCTGGCCTTTGCAGCCGTGGCAAACAGCCACGGACAGCTGACCTTGTCGCTGGCAGCGAACATTACCTTTCTCCGTCCGGTGTCCAAGGGCTATGTCGAAGCCGAGGCCACCGAAGTCTTCCTGCATTCGCGGGTGCCGTTCATTGAGGTACGGCTCACCGACAGCGAGGGGCGGCTGGTGGCCGTCATGACCAGTTCGGGCTACCGGAAGCAGGAAAGTGTATTCGGCTGAGCGGATTAACGGAGGATGTATTTCTTCATCCCTTTCGTGAAGTAGATGCCGTTTGTGCTGTCGGGGCGGCTGTAGATGAAGTAGGCCTCCAATTCGGGATGCTGCTCGCAGATGGCCTTCGAGGAGTCCAGTCCCAGCACCATGAAAGAGGTCGCATAGGCATCGGCCGTTGCACAGTCGGCGGCAATCACCGTCGACGACAGGATGTTGTGCTGAACGGGATAGCCCGTCCGCGGGTCGATGGTGTGGGCATACTTCTTCCCGTCGCGGTAGTAGAAGTTGCGGTAGTTTCCCGAGGTAGCCATCCCCACATCGGTGATGCTCAGGATGGTCTGTAACTCCTGGTTGACCGAAAGGGAATCATCGATGGGCTTGTTCACCCCGATGTGCCAGGGATGCTGCTGGGGATTCTTGCCCTTTACCACCACTTCTCCGCCGATGTCGATCATGTAGTTGCGCACCCCCTTGCGGTCCAGCAGGCGGGCGACGCAGTCTACGCCGTAGCCTTTGGCAATGGCACTACAGTCCAGCTGGATGTTCGGATCTTGCTTGTGGAGGGTTCCGTCGGGAGCCAGTTCCACCTTGTCGATGCCTACCCTTTGGCGCAGGCTGTCGATGTGGGCAGGGTCTATACTGCTGCCACTCTTGAATCCGAATCCCCAGGCGTTCACCAGCGGAGCCACGGTGATGTCGAACGCTCCGTGGGTGACGGCAGAGACTTCCTTGGCCAGGCGGAACACATCGAGGAAGAGGCTGTCGGGCGTCAGGTCCGTATTGTCGTTGATGTGGGTAATCACCGAGTTCGGGTTGAAGGGCGAAAGCGAATGGTCCACTTTCTGCAGTTCAGCCTCGATGTCCTCTTTCAGGTTTTCGGCAGACTGGTAGGTGATTTTATAGACGGTCCCGAACACCAGGCCCTGGTCAGTCTGGTAAGGAGATTGTTTCTTCAGAATGAGTACGGTGCCTACTATCAGCAGGACCAGAAAGGGCAATTGCCACTTGATGCTTTTATTGTTCATAGTTACGTAAGTAAGAGTTGATGATGTGTCAGAGATAGCCCGTGTGTTCCAGCAGGATCTTCACGCCGATGCCGATGAGCACCAGTCCGCCGAAGTATTCCATCTTCAAGTGCGAATGTCGACCGAAGAAGACTCCGATGAGGCAGCCCACCACTGACAGGACAAATGAGGCGATGCCGATGGCTGCCAGCGGATAATAGAGCGTCGGAAGGGCGGTATGGCCGGCAAAGGCGAACGAGATGCCGACCGCCAGTGCGTCGATGCTCGTGGCAACGGCCAGAGAGAGGATTGTGCGCAGGCGTGTCGGGTCGAAATGGGAATGTTCGTGGTCGTCGTCCGGTTGCATGCCCTCGCGAATCATGCGCAGGCCGAGAAAGGCCAGGAGGGCGAAGGCAATCCAGTGGTCGAAACTTTCGATAAGGTGCTGGAAACGGCTGGCCCCCAGCCACCCGATGAAAGGCATCAGGGCCTGGAACAGTCCGAAGAAAAAAGCCATGGTGAGGAAGGTGCTCCAGCGGATGCGCCGCAACAGGGCACCGCTGGCCACGGAGACCGTGAAACAGTCGATGGCAAGGCTCACGGCAAGCAGCCATATTTCGAGTGAGTACATGATGAATCGGTTTTCCTAAAAGGGTAAATTGTAAATCAGGTTATACGTCAGGGTGAAACTGCTGCCGGCATTCTTGCCGAAACCGGGCACGTACCAGGGCACGGTATTCTCCGTTTCCTTCACCTGGATGCGGCTCTTGTAGCGCACGGCCCAGCCCATGTGGAACCGCCGGTAGATGTTGACCTTGATGCTGGCCACGAGCTCCAGCCAGCTGGCCGTGCTCTTCAGCCCTTCGTAGCGGAAGGGCACCGTGATGTGGCCGCCGTAGTTAGGGTCGGTCATCGAGGGACCGCTCACATCGTACTTGAACGAGGTGGTGCCGTAGCGGAAGCCCACCGCCAGATAGCCGGGCAGCCAGGGCTTCTTGTGGAACATATTGTAGTCCATGCCGATGCGGAAGTAGGGGGCGGAGGTCTTGTAGTGCAGGTCGTTGGCATCGTTCAACTTGTCCGCCTTTCCGTAGCCAATCTCGACGACGGGCAGGTAGCGTCCCTTCAGGTTGGTCTGTACCTGGATTTCCGAGCTGATCATGTCGCTGCCCAGTATGTAGTGGCTGATGGGGCCGGCAATCTCCACGCCGACCGCTGTCCCCCGGTAGAAGGGACCTTCGTCGGCAGCGGATGGGGCCGTCACTTTCTGGGCCGCTGACCCTTGAGCCAGGGCGTGTGGCAGCTGGCTACTCAGCAGCCACAGGAGGATAATAAATCTTGAAATTCTCTTTCTCATTGTTGTCAATGTTCGGATTCGTTAGGACGATGGAGTCGATGGCGTGGCGCGTGGTGGACACACGGGTCACTTCGTAGAACATCATCGTGCCGCAATCGATGTTCATGAAATAAGGGATGTTGCGGTGCTCCACTGTGATGGTGTCAGTGCTTTCCGCCGAATAGACCAGCACGAAGCGGGTCTTGTCGGCGTAACTCAGGGGGAGGCTGAAGCTCGACGCGCCCGACTCTTGGTTGATGAGGGTATCGCAGACGAGCGTGCCGCCGTTGTCCATGAGTCCGATGACACTGACAGGTACCGCGAACGACAGGTTTTTGCCGTTGCCGTCCTTCAGCGTGAAGTGGGCGAAGGCCAAGGCATTGGGCGGACAGTTCTCCACCTCACACGAGGGAACCAGACAGAGCAGCAACCCCAGCAGGACGATGATGACAGGAAGCTGTTTCATGGCCTCAGATTTCTTTTTCGATTTGATACTTGTTGCGCTCCTGCGAGTTGCGGGCGATTAGTTCGCCGAGAAATCCGGCCAGGAACAACTGGGTGCCGATGATCATCGTGGTGAGCGACAGGTAGAAATACGGGTTCTCCGTCACCAATCGGTAGGGGTTGCCGACATACATGTCGTAGAGTTTCGTGCCCCCTACGATGACCACGGCCAGGAAGCCCAGCAGGAACATGATGGAACCAAGGAACCCGAAGATGTGCATGGGCTTGACGCCGAAGGTGGAGAGGAACCACAGGGTGAGCAGGTCCAGGTAGCCGTTGACAAAGCGGTTCAGCCCGAACTTGGTCTTTCCGTACTTGCGGGCCTGGTGGTGGACCACTTTCTCGCCGATGCGTACAAAGCCGGCGTTCTTGGCCAAATAGGGAATGTAGCGGTGCATTTCGCCGTAGACCTCGATGTTCTTCACCACGTCGCGGCGGTAGGCTTTCAGCCCGCAGTTGAAGTCGTGCAGGTTGTGAATGCCCGATACGGCGCGGGCCGTGGCGTTGAACAGCTTGGTAGGCAGGGTCTTCGACAGCGGGTCGTAGCGTTTCTGCTTCCATCCCGACACGAGGTCGTAGCCGTCTGTCGTAATCATGCGGTACAGTTCGGGAATCTCGTCGGGACTGTCCTGCAGGTCGGCATCCATCGTGATGACCACATCGCCCGCTGCCCGCTCAAAACCGCAGAACAGGGCTGGCGACTTGCCGTAGTTGCGGCGGAACTTGATGCCTTTCACTTCCGGGTGGGCGGCGCGGAGCGACTCGATGACCTGCCAGGAGCCATCGGTACTGCCGTCGTTGACGAAAATCACTTCGTAGGTGAAGCCGTTGGCGTTCATCACACGTTCAATCCATGCGTAGAGTTCAGGCAAGGATTCTTCTTCATTATATAAAGGAATAACTACAGATATATTCATCGAAATGCGTATTATTAGTCGTTAATGAGTGATAGGGGGCTGTCCGGAACCCATGTCCTTTCCTTTCGACCGCACGCAAAGCGCCGTGAGGAGGGAGAGGGGAAAACAGTAGAACAGGTTCTGCCAGGCCAGCCAGAACGACCGCTCCACCGGTGTCCAGTCGGCCAGTTCCTCGAACACCTTGAGGGAATCGTCGAACAAGGTGATCATTTCGCCTTGGGCCATATCCCTCGCCCTTTCCATCTGTGTGCGGTAGGCCTCTACCAAAAAACCGTTGTCTACATAGCGGAAATAGACATAATGCACGAGGAAGGTCAGCATGGTGGCAGCCATATACATGATGAAGGCAAAGAGGAATCCTTCGCTGAAGCGGAGGGCCTGATGCGGGAGCTGGCGCCGGAAGCTACGGGCATAGAGATATCCCAACACAGGCACGAAGAGGGTGAACATGATGTATAGCAGGTGCAAGAAGGGGGAATGGAACCCCATGGGGACGAGGGCGAACTTCAGCGTCCAGAACAGTCCCATGAAGGTGCCGTATTTCAGGGCGGCTTCCTGCAGTGTAGTAGGTCGAGGATAATCGGTCATGATAGATTACAGTAGCTGGTTTTCGCCGCAAAAGTACGTTTTTTATCCCTATTAATCGATAGATGGCAGGATAAAATCGCTGGCGAAAGAGAATTTTGCACTTTTTTTGCGAAAAGCATTGCAGATTCAAAAAATATGCCTACCTTTGCACCCGCAAACAAGAAACATGGGTAAGTCCCATACGGCCAGCTCCCTTCGAATCCTCCAGGGCTTGATCGCAGCAAAGGTAGTTGGTTGT
>JALEPZ010000039.1 GCA_022767125.1 Phocaeicola plebeius | reverse complement strand
CACGGCGGTTCGAATCCGCCAGGAACCTCTTTAGGCACTCTTAGCTCAGTTGGTAGAGCAACTGACTCTTAATCAGTGGGTCCAGGGTTCGAATCCCTGAGAGTGTACTTTCAGCCAGGAAATCAGACAAGGAGACTGATAACCTGGCTTTTTTTATATCTTTCCACACCATTAACCTTTATCATATCGTATGAACATGAAAGGATATACCCCCATCCATGGGAGGAAACTGCGCAAGCAGCTGCGCCAGGTGGCGATAGCCCTTGGCTTCTCGGCCCTGTTGTTCCCAACCGCCTGTACCGTTGTACAAGCACAGGTGATCCTGGACCACGGAACTTTTAGCATCAACGGCAAGAACGTGCAACTGATATGCGGAGAGATGCACTATCCCCGCATCCCCCGCGAATACTGGCGAGACCGGATGCGCAGGGCACGCGCCATGGGTCTGAACACCCTGTCGGCATATGTGTTCTGGAATTTCCACGAACGCACACCGGGCGTATTCGATTTCAGCGGACAGGCCGACATCGCCGCCTTCGTGCGCACGGCACAGGAAGAAGGGCTGTATGTCATCTTGCGCCCCGGCCCCTACGTGTGTGCAGAATGGGACTTCGGCGGCTACCCGGCGTGGCTGCTGAAAGAGAAGGGGATGAACTACCGTAGCAATGACCCCCGCTTCCTGGCCTACTGCCGCCGCTACCTTCAGGAACTGGGCAAGCAACTGGCTCCCTTCAGTGCCAACAAGGGCGGCAACCTCATCATGGTGCAGGTGGAGAATGAATACGGCTCCTACGCGGCCGACAAGGAATACCTGGCTGCCCTGCGCGACATGATTCGGGAGGCAGGATTCGACGTGCCGTTGCTGACCTGCGACGGAGGAGGACAGGTAGAAGCAGGCCACGTAGACGGGGCCTTGCCCACGCTGAACGGTGTGTTCGGCGAAGACATCTTCCGCATCGTAGACAAGTACCGACCTGGCGGACCGTATTTTGTAGCGGAATTCTATCCGGCCTGGTTCGACGTGTGGGGAAAGCGGCATTCGTCCTTGGCCTGGCAGCGACCGGCTGCCCAGCTGGACTGGATGCTGGAACACGGGATATCGGTCAGCATGTACATGTTCCACGGAGGCACGAATTTCTGGTACACGAACGGAGCGAACACCAACGGGGGGTTCGAGCCCCAGCCAACCAGTTATGACTATGACGCACCACTGGGGGAATGGGGCAACTGCTCACCGAAGTATTACGCCTTCCGCGATGTCATCCAGAAGCACCTGCCGGCGGGAACCGCATTGCCCGATGTGCCGGCCGACAATCCGACCACGACGTTTGCCACGGTGGAACTTCGCGAAAGTACTCCGCTGTCGGCTGCCTTCCATCAGACCGTGACTTCGGACGAGGTGCTGTCGATGGAAGATGTTGGAATGGACTTCGGATACATCCATTACCGGACGACGCTGCACCAAGGTGGACGGCGGAAGCTGGTGTTGCAGGACTTGCGCGACTATGCCGTCGTATTGCTCAACGGACAGCCGGTGGCCAGTCTGGACCGCCGCTACAACCAGAACAGCGTGACACTGGAGGTGAAGAAAGTGCCGGCTACCTTGGAACTGCTGGTGGAGAATACGGGACGCGTGAACTATGGGCCGGATATTCCTTTCAACCGGAAGGGAATCACCGGACAAGTGATGTGGGGTGACGAGAAACTGAAGGGCTGGTCTGTTACTCCGCTGCCGCTGTACAAGGAAAACGTATCCGCCCTTCCTTTTGGGGATCCGCTGAACGGGGTTCCGGCCTTCCACCGGGCAACATTCAGGGTAGACACTGTGGGCGACTGCTTTGTTGACATGAGCCGCTGGGGAAAAGGGGCGGTATGGGTGAACGGACGGTCGTTGGGCCGATTCTGGAACATCGGTCCGCAACAGACCCTGTATCTTCCGGCGCCGTGGCTGAAAGAAGGGGAGAACGAAATCATTGTCTTTGAAATGGAAGATACGGGAAACCGTTCGGTCGAAGGACTGGACCGCCCCGTGCTGAACAGCCTGGGGCAGGACAAGAATTTCCGCGAGGGGCCTCGCCGGCCGAACCGGGGAACACCTGTGCTGGACGAAGGCGACCGGGTGCTGGAAGCAACCTTGCAGGAAACGAATGACTGGCAGACCCTGGAACTGCCGAACCCTGTCTCGCTCCGTCATCTCTGCATCGAAACCCTCTCGTCCTATACCGATGACGGACAGTCCTGCCTGTCGGAACTGGAACTGACAGACGAGCAGGGACGGGCCATCGAAAAATCGGCATGGGAAGTGGTCTACGTGAGCAGCGAACGGACGGAGAAGAACATGGGTGTGGCCGAAAACTTGATTGACGGGGATGTTTCCTCGTTCTGGCATACAGATGCCAAAACGGAAGCAACACCCCCGCACCGCATCATTATCGACCTGCAGGAAATCTACCAGGTGTCGTCCCTACGGCTGAAGGTACGCAAAGGATCTTTCCTTTCCGGAAAGGTGAAGGACATAAGGGTATATGCCCGACCACAGTTCTTCTTGTTCCGCTGATCCGATGGGGCCCCTGTGATAGGTCTACCGATGTTGGATTACCACCTGGCAATCCGCTCCATGGCCCGGAGGGTATCCTCCCGCTGGCCAAACGCGGTGAGACGGAAGTAGCCTTCTCCGCTCGGGCCGAAGCCGACACCCGGAGTACCTACGATGTGGACCTCATGCAGCAACCGGTCGAAGAACTGCCAGGAGGTAGTGCCTTCGGGAGTCTTCAGCCAGATATACGGCGCATTCACACCCCCATAAACCTGGAAGCCGGCAGCCTGAAGGCCTTGGCGCATGATGCGGGCATTCTCCATGTAGTACCGGATGGTTTCCTGGATTTGCTGCCGGCCTTCGGACGTGTAGATGGCTTCCGCCCCGCGCTGGGTAATGTAGCTGGTGCCGTTGAATTTCGTGCACTGCCGACGGTTCCAAAGGTGGTTCAGCGGCACACGTTCACCGCTTTCCGTAACCGCCATCACCTCTTTCGGCACGATGGTATATCCACAGCGCACACCGGTGAAACCGGCCGTCTTGGAGAAGCTGCGGAACTCGATGGCCACTTTTTTCGCCCCCTTGATTTCGTAGATAGAGTGGGGAACATCCTCCTCGCTGATATAGGCTTCGTAGGCGGCATCGTACATAATGATGGCTTCGTTGGCCAGTGCATAGTCCACCCACTTCTTCAGTTCAGTGCGGGTCAGCGTAGTGCCGGTAGGGTTATTGGGATAGCAGAGGTAGATGACATCCACCCGCTTTTCGGGGAGAGCAGGGATGAAGCCGTTCTCGGCCGTGCAAGGCATGTAGGTCACGTTGCTCCACTTGCCATTGACCAGGTCGCCCGTGCGGCCTGCCATGACATTGCTGTCGATATAGACCGGATAGACCGGGTCGGTAACCCCGATGGTATTGTCCTGACCCAGAATATCGCCGATATTGCCCGTATCGCTCTTGGCCCCGTCGCTGACAAAAACCTCAGACGGGCTGAGGGAGATGCCGCGGGTAGCGTAATCGTGGCGGAGGATGGATTCGATGAGGAAGTCATATCCCTGCTCAGGTCCGTAGCCACGGAACGTTTCGCTGCGCGACAGTTCGTCGACCGCACGGTGCATGGCCTCGATGCTGGCAGGAGGCAGGGGACGGGTAACATCACCGATGCCGAGACGGATAATGTCTGCATCGGGATGGGCCGTTTTGAAAGCAGCTACCTTTTTAGCTACTTCAGAGAAGAGGTAGTTGCCGGGAAGTTTCAGAAAATTCTCGTTTACTAAAGCCATTTTGAACGATAATTATAGATAGGATTAGTCATTATTCTTTGTCTCTAACTCAATTTCACCGTCGAAAACCTTCGTGGCAGGTCCCGTCATGAACAGCCGGTTTCCCATTCCCATCCATCGGATGTGGAGGGTACCGCCGTCCATGCAGACAGCCGATTGAGGACGACAACGATGTGTGAAGGCAGCCGCCACAGCCGTGGCACAAGCCCCGGTGCCACACGCCTGGGTGATGCCGGAGCCCCGTTCCCACACCCGCATACGGATATGACCGTCGTCGAGCACTTGGGCAAACTCCACATTTACCCGGTCGGGAAACAGCGGATGGCGTTCGAGAAGAGGACCCACCTTTGGCAGGTCCACCTGGCTGATATCCTCCACAAAGAGGACCAGATGGGGATTGCCCATGCTGACGGCTATGCCTTCGGTATAGCCGTAGCCGCTGCCCAAGTCGACGGGACGGATGTCGGAAGGAATGCCCATATCGACCGTGACCGACTCCACCTCTCCGTCCTTCACCTCCAGGTGGAGGAGCTTGATGCCCGAGAGGGTGTCCAGGGTGATGTCCGTCCGATCAGTCAGGCCGTACTCATACAAGTACTTACCAATGCAGCGGCTGGCATTGCCGCACATCTTGGCCTCCGAACCGTCGGCATTGAAGATGCGCATACTGAAGTCGGCCTTATCGGATGCACCGATCAGCACCAGTCCGTCGCTGCCGATTCCCGTGTGGTAACGGCTCCACTCCACCGACACCTGTTCGGGGTGGGCAATGGGGTAGAGTGATGTGTTGACATAGATGTAGTCGTTACCCAGACCGTGCATTTTCGTAAATCTGATCTTCATAGTCCGCCCTCCTTATTTTTCGTACGCTTCTTCGTGTACCCCGGCCACCGCACGTCCGCTGGGGTCGTTCAGATTCTTGAACGATGCGTCCCAGGCCAGGGCTTCGGCCGTAGAACAAGCCACGCTGGGCACACTGGGCACGCTGCGGGCCGCACTCTCACTGGGGAAATACTCCTCGAAGATGCTGCGATAGTAATACTCTTCCTTGTTCATCGGGGTATTGATGGGGAAGCGTTCGGCTGCATGGGCCATCTGCTCGTCGCTTACAGCTGCAGCAGTCACAGCTTTCAACGTATCAATCCAGCTGTAGCCTACTCCGTCGGAGAACTGCTCCTTCTGCCGCCAGGCCACGCTTTCGGGCAGCATGTCGGCAAATGCCTCGCGCACAATCTTCTTTTCGATAGTCTTTCCCGGACACATCTTCGCAGCCGGATTGGTGCGCATGGCCACGTCGAGGAATTCCTTGTCGAGGAAGGGCACACGTCCCTCAACTCCCCAGGCCGACAACGACTTGTTGGCGCGGAGGCAGTCATAGAGATGGAGCTTGGACAACTTGCGCACGGTCTCTTCGTGGAAAGCCCTGGCGTCGGGAGCCTTATGGAAGTACAGATAGCCACCGAACACCTCGTCGGCCCCTTCGCCGCTCAGCACCATCTTGATACCCATGCTCTTGATGACGCGGGCCAGGAGATACATCGGTGTAGATGCCCGGACAGTCGTCACATCGTAAGTCTCGATGTAATAGATGACATCGCGTATGGCATCCAGTCCTTCCTGAATGGTATAGTTGATTTCATGGTGCACCGTACCGATGTGGTTGGCCACCACGCGTGCCTTGGCCAAGTCAGGTGCTCCCTTCAAGCCTACGGCAAACGAATGGAGCTGCGGCCACCACGCAGCGTGCTGATCGTCGGTCTCGATGCGTCGGGCAGCAAACTTCTTTGCCACGGCCGAGATGACCGAGCTGTCCAGACCACCCGACAGCAGGACCCCATAGGGCACGTCGCTCATCAGCTGGCGCTTCACCGCATCTTCCAGGGCGTCATGGATGGCATCCACCGATGCAGGGTTGTCTTTGACGGCTTCATAGTCCATCCAGTCGCGGGTGTACCAGCGGTGCATCTTCCCTTCCTTGCTCCAGTAGTAATGTCCCGGCAGGAAGGGTTCGTACTCATCGCAGAAGCCTTCCAGCGCCTTCAGCTCGCTGGCACAATACACCTTCCCGTCCTTGTCGTATCCGATGTAAAGGGGAATGACACCAATGGGGTCGCGGGCGATGAGGAAGTCGTCCTTCTCCTCATCGTAGAGGGCAAAGGCGAAAATGCCGCTCAGGTCTTCCAGAAAGTGGATGCCCTTGTCGCGATAGAGCGCCAGGATGACCTCGCAGTCGCTGCCGGTCTGGAAGGCATAACGCCCTTCGTACTGTTTGCGGATGTCGCGATGGTTATAGATTTCACCGTTCACGGCCAGAATCTGTTTCCGGTCGGGGGAGAACAGCGGTTGTCCACCACTCTGCGGGTCGACAATGGACAGACGTTCGTGGGCCAGGATGGCCGTCTTTCCACAGTAGATGCCGCTCCAGTCGGGTCCGCGATGACGGATTTTCTTGGCCATGGACAGTGCCTTGGTGCGAAGCTCGTTTGTGGGTTGATGTATTTTGAATATTGCTGCTATTCCACACATAGTTGTATAGTTGTTTGATGGTTTACTGGAAAAATCATTTCTGTTTCAGGTAAGCGTCGATATCTGCCGCTGCCTTTCGTCCTCCGGCAATGCAACGAACCACCAGGCTGGCTCCGGTTGCTGCATCTCCTGCCAGGAAGACATTTTCTGCATACTGCGGATGCTCGGGACGGAGGAAACCCATGGCCAGCAACACGAGATCGGCCTTCAGTGTTTCCTTCTTGCCGGTGGGCTGCAGGATGGGACGGCCTCCATCGGGATTGGGCAGCCATTCCACTTCCTCCACTTCGACCCCACTCACATGGCCGTTCTTGCCGATGAACTTGTTCGAGGTGAGACACCAGCGGCGGACACAGCCTTCTTCGTGGCTGCTGCTCGTCTTCAGCACCTGCGGCCACTGCGGCCACGGGGTGGTGGGATTATGGCCAACCGGCGGCTTGGGCATGATTTCAATCTGGGTCACGCTGGCTGCCTCCTGACGGTTGCTCGTACCGATGCAGTCGCTGCCCGTGTCGCCGCCACCGATGACCAGCACGTGTTTGCCTTTGGCCGTGATCCGCTCTTCCTTCGAGAACTGCTGGCCGGCCAGTACGCGGTTCTGCTGTCCCAGAAATTCGAGTGCAAAATGAATACCCTTGAGGTCGCGTCCCGGAATGTTCAGGTCGCGGGCCTGAGGAGTGCCCGTGCAAATACAATAGGCATCGAATCCCTCGGGCAACTTGTTGAGGTCGCTGGCTGCATCGGTGTGGAAGACCACGCCCTCTGCCTCCATCACCCGGATGCGTCGGTCGATGATGGCCTTGTTCAGCTTGAAGTTAGGAATGCCGAAACGGAGCAGTCCGCCCACGTATTCGAGCTTCTCGAACACCGTCACCTCATAGCCCCGGCGGTTGAGCTGGTTGGCAGCCGCCAGTCCGGCAGGACCCGAACCGATGACGGCCACTTTCTTGCCGTTGCGTGTATAGTGCTGGGGCTTGACGTAGCCTTCACGGAACGCTGCCTCGATGATGGCCGCTTCATCCTCGCGGATGGTCACCGGTGAATCAATGCTCAGTTTCAGTACGCAACTCTTCTCGCACAGCGCAGGACAGATACGGCCCGTAAACTCGGGGAAGTCGTTGGTGTGTGTCAATATTGAATAGGCTTCTTCCCACTTGCCTTTATACATGGCATCCTGGAACTCAGGCGGGCGGTTGCCCAGCGGGCAGGCCCAGTGGCAGAATGGCACGCCGCAATCCATGCAACGCGACGCCTGCAGTTTGCGGTCGCTGGTGTTCAGCGTCTGTTCCACTTCCCCGAAATCGAGGATGCGGTCGTGTATAGGGCGATAACCGGCTTCTTGTCTCGGCACAGTTAAGAATGCTTTAGGATTTCCCATAATTGTAGTTGTTTTTGTCCGACGTCAGGGAGGAAGGGGCGGGCGGCGCCGCTACGGACGTATACGCTCCGCCTCCTCCCGATGTCTGTATTCGTTTGATAAGTTATAGCATCAATAATCTCGTTGTACTTCTGCAATCTTCTGTTGTAGCTTGCGCATCTGCTCTTCGGCCAATACCTTCTTGTATTCGATGGGAGTTACCTGAATGAACTCATCGATGTAATGGTTCCAGTTGTCCAGCATCGTACGGGCCAGCTGCGAACCGGTGTACAGGTAGTGCTGGCGCACCAGTTCGTGCAGTTCCTTGCGGGCGGTGGCATCTTCGAGCAGGGAGAGTTCCACCATTTCCATGTTACAGAAATAGTCGAAATTGTGGTTCTTGTCCCATACATATGCCACGCCGCCGCTCATGCCGGCCGCAAAGTTGCGTCCCGTTTCACCGAGCACAACCACACGACCGCCGGTCATGTATTCGCAACAGTGGTCGCCGACACCTTCCACTACGGCAATGGCACCGGAATTGCGGACGGCAAAACGTTCGCCGGCGCAGCCATTGATGTAGACCTCACCGCTGGTGGCTCCGTAGAGCAGGGTGTTGCCCACGATGGTATTCTTTTCGGCATCGAAGTTGCTGCGTACAGGCGGCTGTACGGAGATGTGTCCGCCGCTCAGTCCCTTGCCCAGATAGTCATTGGCTTCCCCTTCGAGCTTGAAGCTGATGCCGTGGGCCAGGAAAGCACCGAAACTCTGTCCGGCCGACCCCTTGAACTTCACGTTGATGGTCTGTTGCGGCAGTCCGGCTTGTCCGTAGCGGGCAGCCACCGCACCCGACAGCATGGCACCTACGGAACGGTCGGTATTGCCGATGGCATATTCAAGCGACACCTCTTTTTGGTTTTCCAGCGCATCTGCCGCCGCCGCCAGCATAGCCACGTCCTTCACCTGGTCGATGTCGTGCTGCTGCTGGCTTACATTGTGCAGAGCCGATCCGTTGTCCACCTTGTTCAGGATGCGCCCAAAATCGAGTAAGGCAGCTTTCGAGCCGGGCAGTGACGGCTTGATCTCAATCAGGTCCGTGCGTCCCACGATATCATCCAGCCGGCTGAAGCCCATCTCAGCCAGATACTCGCGTACCTCTTCGGCCAGGAACCGAAAATAGTTGACCACGTATTCGTAGTGGCCGCGGAAATGGGCACGCAGTTTCGGGTCTTGGGTAGCTACCCCGACGGGACACGTGTTGGCATGACACTTGCGCATCATGACGCAGCCCAAGACAATCAAGGCTGTGGTGCCGAATCCGAACTCCTCGGCTCCGAGCAAGGCCATGCTGATGATGTCATGCCCGGTCTTCATCTGTCCATCGGTCTGCAGGCGCACCTGTCCGCGCAATCCGTTCAGCACCAAGGTCTGCTGTGTTTCGCTCAATCCGATTTCTGGAGAGATACCGGCATAGCGCATAGAAGAAGCGGGTGATGCCCCCGTGCCTCCTTCCGCTCCCGAAATCAGAATCAGGTCGGCCTTGGCTTTGGCCACTCCGGCAGCGATGGTGCCGACACCGCTTTCGGCGACCAGCTTCACGCTAATCTTTGCCTTCGGATTCACATTCTTCAAATCGAAGATAAGCTGCGCCAGGTCTTCGATGGAGTAGATGTCGTGGTGAGGGGGAGGAGAAATCAGGGAGATACCCGGGATGGAGTGACGGGTGCGGGCAATGATCTCGTTCACCTTGAAGCCCGGCAGCTGTCCGCCCTCGCCCGGCTTGGCTCCCTGTGCTACCTTAATCTGGATTTCCTCCGCATTGACCAAATACTCTGCCGTGACGCCGAAACGTCCCGAAGCCACCTGCTTGGTCTTGCTACAGAGCGAAATGCCGTCGTAGGTTTCGTGGAAACGGACGGAATCTTCACCACCTTCGCCAGTATTGCTGCGGGTACCCAGCTTGTTCATCGCCAGCGCCAGGGCCTCGTGGGCCTCCTTGCTGATGGCACCGAACGAGATGGCTCCCGTCACGAAATGTTTCACGATGTTCTCCACCGGTTCCACCTGGTCGATAGAGATGGGGTTCCGCTTGAACTCGAAGAAATCGCGCAGGAAAACCGGATGCTTCTTCGTGTCCACCAGCCGCGTGAATTCCTTGAATTTCTTGTAGCTACCCGTACGTGTAGCCAACTGCAGGGCACTGATGCTTTCCGGGTTCCAGGCATGCTGCTCACCGTCCTTACGGTAAGAGAACTGGCCGATGTTGGGCAACAGCGGATCGACGGTCTCAGTGGCAAAACCGGCATCGTGGAAAGCAATATAGTCTTTGGCAATCTCTTCCAGCCGGATACCGCCTACCGTAGAAGTGGCCGTTCCGAAGTAGGTGCTCAGCAGTTCCTGGCTCAAGCCGACTGCCTCGAAGATCTTCGCGCCTCGGTAGGAGCGGATAGTGCTGATACCCATCTTACTCATAATCTTGTAGAGTCCCTTGCAGACCGCCTTGATATAGTTCTTCTCTGCTGTTTCATAGTTCATCTGGATGTCGCCGCGCTTCACCAGTTCGTCCACTACGGCAAAGGCCATGTAGGGATTGATGGCACTGGCTCCATAGCCCAGCAACAACGCAGCGTGCATCACTTCGCGGATTTCACCGCTCTCGACAATCAGTGCCGTCTGTACTCGCTTCTGGACGCTGATGAGGTGATGGTGTACTGCACTTACGGCCAGCAACGAGGGGATGGCGGCGTGTTCGGCATCTATGCCACGGTCGGACAAGATGATATAGTTGACTCCCTCGGTTACGGATTCCTCTGCCTCCTTGCACAGTTCCGTCAAGGCCTGCTGCAGGCCGGCCTTGCCTTTGCTTACCTCAAAGAGGATGGGCAGTTTCACGGTCTTGAATCCCTTGTAACGGATGTTGCAAAGGATATCCAGCTGCGTATTGGTCAGAATGGGGTGGGGCAGACGCACCATCTTGCAATGGCTTTCATTGGGCTGCAGGATGTTGGTTCCCACCGCACCGATGTATTCGGTGAGCGACATCACCAGCTCCTCGCGGATAGGGTCGATGGCCGGATTTGTCACCTGAGCGAACTGCTGGCGGAAGTAGTTGAACAGAATCTGGGGCAAGTCGCTCAAAACAGCCAACGGGGTGTCATTTCCCATTGATGCCGTGGGCTCTGCTCCATTCATACACATCGGCGTGATGGTCCGCTCAATATCTTCGCGAGTGAATCCGAAGGCCCGCAGATGGCGGTCGTAGTCTTCAATATTATTGGCCACCTTACGCCCGCTGCGCAACGCATCCAGCTCGATGCGGTTGGCCGACAGCCACTGGCGGTAGGGACGGGCCGACGCAAGCTGTTCCTTCAGTTCGCCGTCGTAGTAGATGCGACCTTCTTGGGTATCGATGAGCAGGATTTTGCCCGGCTGCAGCCGTCCCTTCTCCTTGATGCTCTCGGGTTCGAAATTAATGACACCTGCCTCACTGGCCACCACCATGATATCGTTTTTCGTAATCAGGTAACGCGCGGGACGCAGACCGTTACGGTCGAGCATACCGCCGGCATACCGGCCATCGCTGAACAGCAGGGCGGCGGGTCCGTCCCACGGCTCCATCAGAATGGAGTGGTATTCATAAAACGCCTTCAGGTCTTCGCTGATGGGGTTCTTGTCGTTGAACGATTCGGGAACGAGCATGGCCATGGCATGGGGAAGGCTCAATCCTGACATGACGAAGAACTCCAGCACGTTGTCGAGTGATGCACTGTCGCTCATGCCCGGCTGGATAATCGGCCGGATGTCCTTCACGTTGCCCAGTGCGGGACTGCTGAGCACACTTTCGCGGGCATCCATCCATCCCCGGTTGCCGCGGATGGTATTGATTTCCCCGTTGTGGGCTAACAGACGGAACGGCTGTGCCAGGCTCCAGGTAGGGAAGGTATTCGTACTGAAACGCGAATGGACAATGGCCAGCCCGCTGGTGAAGTAAGGCTGTGTCAGGTCCTGAAAATATTCGCGTACCTGTACGGACGAAAGCATACCTTTATATATAATACTCTTGCTCGATAACGAAACGATGTAGAAATCGCGGTTGTTGATGCGCTTCTCGATTTTCTTACGGATGATGTAGAGCGTCCGCTCGAAGTTCTCCACGTCGTTGGTGCCGGTGATGAACACTTGCTTGATATCCGGTTCGGTCTCCAATGCACTCTTCCCAAGAATGGACGAGTTGACCGGTACCGAACGGAGGTGCATCAGCGACAATCCTTCGCGCTCGATTTCTTCGATCATGATGCTCAGGATGTGCGACTGCAGCTTTTCGTCCTTGGGCAGGAACACCAGTCCCGTTCCATACTTTCCCTTTTCGGGGACAGGGATGCCTTGCAGCAGAATGAACTCATGGGGAATCTGCAACAGGATGCCGGCACCATCGCCGGTCTTGTTGTCTGCACCTTCTGCGCCACGATGTTTCATGTTCTCCAGGACCTTCAAGGCCGAATCGACCAGTTCGTGTGACTTGTTACCATGAATGTCAACAATCATACCTACACCACATGCGTCGTGCTCATTGGCTGCATCATAAAGTCCGGCTCTCTGTGGCTGACTTTGTGCGCCCGCACTTCTCTCTTTACTGATAAAAGTAACCTCTTTCATTGGCGTTTGCTTTCTTTTTTATGATTTCCTATTGAATTAACTCCTATTGTGACTGCAAAAGTAGAAAATATATTGCAAAATGTTTTCCTGGGGAGGAGTTTTGTGATTGGAATTATGGACGCTTCTTCCAGAAACTTACGGATAGAAATAATTATCGCCATTTTTATGTCGAAATGAACACGTGAAAGGTTTATATCCTCCGATTCGTAACATTCCATTTCGAGCGTTCCTGCAATTGTCTGGTGGCGGCAGTCTTTTCCCAAAAAGAAAGGCAATACTTTGCGAGTTTCGAGGAAATTGACTATATTTGCAAACTGACTTAATAAAGAATATACGACAATGAAATATATAGGAATCATCCCCGCCCGGTATGCATCGACCCGCTTTCCGGCCAAGCCCTTGGCTATGTTGGGAGGAAAACCTGTCATTCAACGGGTATACGAACAGGTAAAAGGAGTATTGGACGATGCATGGGTGGCTACCGACGATGTCCGTATCGAGGAAGCCGTCAAGGCCTTTGGCGGACAAGTGGTCATGACCTCGGTCCATCATAAGAGCGGGACAGACCGTTGTTACGAAGCCTATGGGAAGGTAGGTAATAACGCAGACGTGGTGGTGAACATCCAAGGCGACGAACCCTTCATCCAGCCTTCCCAACTGGAGGCGTTGAAGGCCTGCTTCTCCGATGCCGATACGCAAATCGCTACGCTGGTGAAGCCCTTCACGGAAGCCGACGGGTGGGAAGCCCTCCAGAACCCCAATTCTCCCAAGGTAGTGGTAGATGCCCGCGGACGGGCCCTTTATTTCAGCCGGTCTGTCATCCCGTACCGTAGGGGTGTAGATACTGCCACATGGCTAAAGGGACATACCTATTATAAACATATCGGGCTGTATGCCTATCGGGCCGATGTCCTGAAGGAAATTACCGCCCTGCCGCAGTCGTCGCTCGAACTGGCGGAATCGCTGGAGCAGCTGCGATGGTTAGAGAATGGTTATGTCATCAAAGTGGGACTGAGCGAAGTGGAGACCATTGGCATTGACACGCCTCAGGACCTAGCCCGAGCCGAGGCATTCCTGGCAGCCCAACAAGGAAGATGATGATGCTGGACAGAACCACTCCTCCTGCCATCCGGCCCATGGAAGGATTTACCCTGGCCGTTCCTGAACGCCGTAGCTTGCGCAACGGCGTCCTGCTGAATGTGCTACGGATGGGCGACGAAGATGTCGTCCGTTTCGATGTCCTGATGCGCGGCGGACAATGGTGTCAGGAACAGCCGCTGCAGGCCATCTTTACCAACCGGATGCTACGGGAAGGAACGCGCGGCTACACGTCTGCACAGATTGCCGAACGGCTGGACTTCTATGGTGCATGGCTGGACCTTTCCTCCTCGGTAAACTGCAATATCGTGACTTTGTATACATTGGGCAAATATTTCGAACGGTCGGCAGAGATCCTTGCCTCCCTCCTGAAAGAGCCGGTCTTTCCGGATGATGAACTGAGTGTGGTGGTCAACACCAACAAGCGTCAGTTTCTGGTGAATGCCCAGCGCGTGGAATCAATAGCCCGCCAATGGATGGCCCGCTCCCTGTTTGGTGAAGGACACCCTCTGGGGTACCTGAAGGAAGCAGCGGATTACGACCGCATCACGCCAGACGCGCTCCGCCGTTTCTACGAAGCCCATTACCATTCTTCCAACTGCACGCTTTATGTGTCGGGAAAAGTGAGCGAAGATACCTTGCGATGTATCGAGCGGCATTTTGGCGACACACCGTGGGGAAGGGAAGGGGCGGCTCCTTCTGTACTGCCTGTATTTCCCATCCGGCCGGCTACGGAGAAACGCCGGCTGATTGAGAAACCGGATGCCTTGCAAAGTGCCGTCCGGCTGGGGAGCTTTACTATCGGCCAGCTTCACCCTGACTATGCAAGGATGAAAGTGCTGACCACCCTTTTTGGAGGCTACTTCGGCAGCCGCCTGATGAGCAACATTCGCGAAGAGAAAGGCTATACCTATGGCATTGCTGCCGGAATGGTGCACTATCCAGATGCCGGAATGGTCATCATAGGCTGTGAGGCTGCCAATGAATACGTAGATCCACTCGTCCGCGAAGTGTACCATGAAATGGACCGTCTGTGTGAAGAGCTTGTCCCTTCCGACGAACTGGAGATGGTGAAAAACTACCTGATGGGCGATTTGTGCCGCACCTATGAAAGTGCGTTCTCTGTTTCGGATGCCTGGATCATGCAAGATACCGCCGGACTCCCTGACGACTTTCTGGAACGGACGGCTGCAGCCATCTGTACCATCCGACCAGAAGAACTGCAGCAAACTGCCCGCAACTATTTGCGCAAGGAAAACTTTCTGGAGGTCGTAGCCGGCAAGAAAGTGTGAAACCATTAATCAAGAACAAGACATGAACAAAAAGATAACCTCATTCCTTCTGGGCTGCGTATGGATGGCCGCCGGATGCGGCGAAGCCTATGCCCAATTATCCATCGGATATTATAAATTCAAGGACGGCGCCGAATATACCGGCGAACTGAAAGGCAAGAAACCGAACGGCAAAGGCCGCACGGTATTTCCTAACGGCGATGTGTACGAAGGAGAATACGTGAAAGGGAAACGCGAAGGAGAAGGCACCTACACCTTCAATGACGGAGAAAAATACGTGGGACACTGGGTTGAGGACCAGCAACACGGCAAAGGTACCTATTATTTCATGAACAACAACCGCTACGAGGGGATGTGGTACACCGACTTCCAGGAAGGAGAAGGCATTATGTACTATTACAATGGCGACCGCTACGAAGGCCAGTGGTATCACGACCAACGGAACGGGAAAGGAATCTACCTGTGGAAGGGAGGTGCCCGTTACGAAGGGGAATGGAAAAATGACCTCAAGGACGGCAAAGGGGTGATGGAATGGGAAGACCGGTCGAAATACGAAGGCGATTGGAAAGAAGGAGTTCGCCACGGGAAAGGGGTCTTTCACTACACCAACGGCGACCGCTACGAAGGGGAGTGGGTTAACGATATCCAACACGGAAAAGGTGTGTACTATTTCCAGAACGGCGAACGCTACGAGGGTGACTATGCCAAGGGCGAGCGCACTGGGAACGGTATTTACTACTACCCGAATGGCGACAAATATTCCGGACAGTTCAGAAACGGATGGAAGGAAGGCGAAGGTACCTTTTCATGGGCAAACGGAGCTGTATACGAGGGCGGATGGGCGAAAAACCACCGTTCAGGACAGGGCCGCTACCTATGGGGAAACGGGGATGAATACATCGGACAATGGAAAGACGACCGCGCGGAAGGCGAAGGAGAACTGCGCATGAAGGACGGATCGGTCTATACCGGCCAGTTCGCCCAGGGAAAGGAACACGGGAAAGGCGTTATTGTGAACAAGGACGGCTCGCGATTTGAAGGCTCCTTCAAGAACGGCAAGAAAGACGGCCCTTTTGTTGAAAAAGACGCACAAGGCAACGTGACCCGCCAGGGCACTTTCCGTGCCGGGAGACTGCTGAATCCATAAACCCAGGGAACTGACTACCAACGGACTTACCTGTGTGAGAACTTTCTCCTGTTTTTTTTCTGTTTTTCTTTGCAAATCGAAAAAAATATCGTAAGTTTGTGAAGTAGTAAGACTCCGATTCATTAATACATAAGATTATGGTAATAGACAAATTTGAAAACCTGAAAAATTATGTTGCGCTTCATCCGCTGTTTGCACAGGCTCTTGACTACCTGGCTTCGACTGACCTTGCAGCTCACGAAACAGGAAAAGAAGTGCTGAAAGAAGGCGAACTGGTGGTAAGTTTTGCGCAGACCAAGCCTAAGTCGAAAGACGAAGCCAAACTTGAGACCCATAACGACTTCATCGACATACAAATCCCGCTGTCGGGAGTGGAAACCATGGGCTATACTCCACGTGCCGACCTGGCAGAAGCCGATTACGATGCCGCGAAAGATATCTCCTTCTATCCGGGACTGGCAGCCGATTATCTGGACATCCAGCCTGGCATGTTCGCTATCTTCTTCCCCGAAGATGCCCACGCACCGGGCATCAGTGCCGAAGGAGTAAAAAAAGTGATTGTTAAAGTACGTGTCAACTAACTCAACTCAACCGATATTTTATGGAGGAAAAGAAAGTCATCAAAGAACCTACACTGAAAATCCTGGCCAACGACCCTTGGCTGGAACCCTATGCAGATGCCATCAACGGACGCCACCAATATGTCCTGAACAAAGAAAAGGAACTGGTGGGTAAGAAAACCTTGTCTGACTTTGCTTCGGGCTACATGTATTTCGGCCTGCACCGGGACGAGAAAAAGGGCTGGGTATTCCGTGAATGGGCACCCAATGCGACGGCCATCTATCTGATTGGCGACTTCAACAACTGGCAGGAGGACGCCAAGTTCAAGCTCAAGAGACAGCGCAACAGCGGTAACTGGGAAATCAAACTGCCCGCCGACGCGTTGAAGCACGGTGACCTGTACAAAATGAAAGTGTATTGGGAAGGCGGTTGCGGCGAACGTATACCTGCATGGGCCAACCGCGTAGTGCAGGACGAGCAGACGAAGATTTTCAGTGCGCAGGTATGGAGTCCTGAAAAGCCATACAAGTTCAAGAAGAAGGCATTCGTGCCAAACGTTTCGCCTCTGATGATTTATGAATGCCATGTCGGTATGTCGCAAGACGCCGAAAAAGTAGGTTCCTATACCGAGTTCCGCGAGAACGTGCTGCCGCGAGTAGCTGCCGACGGCTACAATTGCATTCAGGTGATGGCCATCCAGGAGCACCCCTACTATGGCAGTTTCGGCTACCATGTATCAAGTTTCTTTGCTCCCTCTTCTCGTTTCGGTACTCCCGATGAGTTAAAACAGCTCATTGATACGGCTCACCAGATGGGAATTAGTGTGATTATGGACATTGTGCATTCCCATGCCGTTAAGAATGAAATGGAAGGGTTGGGCAACTTGGCCGGCGACCCGAACCAGTATTTCTATCCGGGCGGACGCAGGGAACATCCAGCGTGGGACTCGCTCTGCTTCGACTATGGAAAGAACGAGGTGTTGCATTTCCTGCTCTCCAACTGCAAGTACGGGATGGAGGAATTCCACTTCGACGGTTTCCGCTTCGACGGCGTGACATCTATGCTCTACTACAGTCACGGGCTGGGTGAAGCTTTTTGCAACTATGGTGACTATTTCAACGGAGCGCAGGACGACAATGCCATCTGCTACCTGACACTGGCCAACAAGCTGATTCACGAAGTGAACCCGCGTGCCATTACCATTGCCGAAGAGGTTTCGGGAATGCCCGGACTGGCCGCTCCCATAGAAGACGGAGGCTATGGCTTCGACTACCGCATGGCCATGAACATTCCTGACTACTGGATTAAGATTATCAAGGAACGCCGTGATGAAGATTGGAAACCGTCAAGCTTGTTCTGGGAAGTGACCAATCGTCGTGCGGACGAAAAGACCATCTCGTATTGTGAAAGCCACGACCAAGCGCTCGTGGGCGACAAGACCATTATCTTCCGTCTGATTGATGCCGATATGTACTGGCATTTCAAGAAAGGGGACGAGAACGGAGTCGTACAGCGAGGCATTGCCCTGCACAAGATGATCCGACTGCTGACCGCCTCGACCATTAACGGCGGTTACCTGAATTTCATGGGTAACGAATTCGGACATCCGGAATGGATTGACTTCCCTCGCGAAGGCAACGGGTGGTCGCACAAGTATGCCCGCCGTCAGTGGAACCTGGTAGACAATCAGGAATTGTGCTACCACTATTTGGGTGACTTTGACAAGGCGATGATACACCTCATTGAAGGCGTGAAGAACATTCAGAAGAGTGATGTCATTGAGATATGGCACAACGACGGCGACCAGGTGCTGGCTTACCGCCGCAAGGATTATGTATTTGTATTCAACTTCAATCCAACCCAGTCGTTCACCGACTATGGCTTCCTCGTGCCGAAGGGCGAATACAAGGTGGTTTTGAACACCGACGCGAAGGAATTCGGGGGCTTCGGTAACACCGACGATAGCATGGCTCACTTCACTTGTCTGGATCAGGCTTATGTCAAAGACCGCAAAGGCTGGCTGAAACTGTATATTCCTGCCCGATCGGCTGTAGTACTAAAACGTGTGAAAGCCTAAACGAATGACCGAAAATTCACCATCCATCTATAGAAAAGCCGCCCGCATACAGTCCGTTGTGTGCGGCTTTCTTTTTTCAGTCTTCAGCGTTGTCTACCTCTATGTCTTCCAGCCGTATGTGATGGAGGCCCTTCACTTCTCGCTGGCACACGGAAAAACGCAGTATGCCCCTCTGGCCAGCGCACTGACCCTCACATTGGGACTGATGCTTTTGCAGGTGGGAATCTGCCGTCTGTTCCGGTTGGAAGGACTATTACGGACAGTAGCCTATTTACCCTCCTACCTGTCGCTGGCGGCACTGACTGATGTAGGAAAAGGGATTTATACCTCTGATTACCATACCTTTTGGCACTGGTTGCTGCCCCTGCTGCTACTGCTGATTGCAGGTGGGCTGATGAGGGCCCGCCATGCGATGGCACATAATGGGAAAGAGTGGATGGCGTCCCCTCAACTAAACGAACGGCTGATGTTGCTGCTGGGTTTCAGTCTGATGACGGTATGGGTAGGTAATGCTGACCCGGATTTCCACCACGAGACGGAGGCGGAGCATTTTCTGAACAAACGATCGTATGACCGGGCACTCCAAGCCGGAGTACATGCGTCTACCGCAAGTCGTACCCTGACTGCCTTGCGAGCATTGGCCCTGACCCACACGGGTGAGCTGGGCGAACGGCTGTTCGAGTTTCCTCAATCCTATGGTGCAGACGGGCTGTTCTTCTCATCCGACTCGCTGGAGCATCTGCGTTACACTAACGATTCCGTCTATTTCGTGTTAGGGGGATGCCCTTACAACGGACAAGAAAACATAGACTTCCTGCACTCTTTATGCTACCAAGACAAAGGGAAATATACAGCGTTGGACTACTACCTCAGCGCCTTGCTGCTGGAGAAGCGTACCGCAGATTTCGCACAGGTAGCCAGTGACTTTTTCGAATCGACCGACTCACTGCCCCGCCACTACCAGGAAGCCTTAGCCCGCTATGCATTCGACTTTCCCCAATCCCGGCTTCTGCCGGCCGACAGTGCCTGGGTGAAACAGTATGCCGGTTACCTGAAAGCCGGTGAAGCGTGGAACAGCATCGACGAGCGTCGCAAAGCTCTGCGCGAAACCTATGGACACACCTACTGGTGGTACGTTGACTTCCAGCCGCTTCCTGCAAGGAGATACTGACGGCAACAGCTGGCCTGCACACCGGCAATTGAAAAAAAACAGGGAAAGGCATGGCGGGGCCTTACTTTTTTGCTATTTTTGCAGTCTCAAGAAGAATAACGTAACAACAATACGATAGAAGCAATGGCTAAAGAATTAAAAGAACTTACCAAAAGAAGCGAGAACTACTCGCAGTGGTACAATGACTTGGTGGTGAAGGCCGATCTGGCGGAACAGTCGCCGGTGCGCGGCTGCATGGTCATCAAGCCTTACGGTTATGCTATCTGGGAAAAGATGCAACGCCAGCTGGACGATATGTTCAAGGCAACGGGACACGTCAATGCCTACTTCCCTTTGCTGATTCCCAAATCCTACCTCAGCCGTGAAGCGGAACACGTGGAAGGATTCGCCAAGGAATGTGCCGTGGTGACACACTACCGATTGAAAAATGCCGAAGACGGTTCGGGTGTCATTGTCGACCCAGCGGCCAAGCTGGAGGAAGAACTCATCATCCGTCCGACTTCCGAAACCATTATCTGGAGTACCTACAAGAACTGGATCAACTCTTACCGCGACCTGCCCATCTTGTGCAACCAGTGGGCCAATGTCATGCGGTGGGAAATGCGTACCCGCCTGTTCCTCCGTACGGCAGAATTCTTGTGGCAGGAAGGTCACACCGCCCATGCTACCCGTGAAGAAGCCGAAGCCGAAGCACAGAAGATGCTGCACGTGTACGGCGATTTTGCCGAAAAATACATGGCTCTGCCCGTCATCAAGGGTGTGAAGTCGGCCAACGAACGGTTTGCCGGTGCCTTGGATACCTACACTATCGAAGGGCTGATGCAGGACGGTAAAGCCCTGCAGTGTGGAACTTCCCACTTCTTGGGACAGAATTTCGCCAAGGCCTTCAACGTACAGTTCGTGGACAAGAACAACCAACTCGACTATGTCTGGGCTACCTCATGGGGAGTATCTACCCGTTTGATGGGGGCACCCATCATGACCCATTCAGACGACAACGGACTGGTGCTCCCGCCGCATCTGGCTCCTATCCAGGTGGTGATTGTTCCTATCTACAAGAACAACGACCAGTTGAAACAAATCGATGCGAAAGTAGAAAGCATCGTCAACAAGTTGCGTGAGATGGGCATCTCTGTGAAATATGACAATGCAGACAACAAGCGTCCGGGCTTCAAGTTTGCCGATTACGAGCTGCGCGGTGTCCCTGTGCGTCTGGTAATGGGCGGACGAGATTTGGAAAACAACACCATGGAAGTGATGCGCCGCGACACACTGGAAAAGGAAACCCGTACGTGCGAAGGCATCGAAGAATACGTAAAGAACCTGCTGGAGGAAATTCAGGCCAACATCTATCAGAAGGCCCTGAAATACCGTAATGAGCACATCATCAAGGTGGATACATACGACGAATTCAAGGAGCAGATCGAGAAGGGTGGCTTTATTCTGGCCCACTGGGACGGAACGACCGAGACCGAGGAACGCATCAAGGATGAAACGAAGGCTACTATCCGTTGCATTCCGTTTGAGGCCGACGAGGAAAGCCTCACTCCTGGCGTGGACATGGTGACCGGCAAGCCTTCTGCCCGCCGCGTATTGTTCGCCCGCGCCTATTGATGAACGGACTCCGTTATCCCTTCTAAAAATTCCCCAAGAGCAGGGGCATCAGTGACCGCTGAATGCCGTTTGCTCTTGGGGGATTTGTTTCTGGTGTCAGACGTTGGTGTCAGATTCTTTCAAGCACCTGTTCTGTTTCCTTTTAGAATTCGAAGAACTTCTTGGCGTTGTTGTAGCAGATATCCTCTACCATATCGCGTACACGATCGATTTCTTCGTAGGGGATTTCACCGTTTTCTACATCCGTACCCAACAGGTTACACAATGTACGGCGGAAATATTCATGACGCGGGTAGGAGAGGAAGGAACGCGAGTCGGTCAGCATACCCACGAAGCGGCTCAATAGGCCGAGCAAGGACAAAGCATTCATCTGCTTCTCCATACCATCTTTCTGGTCGAGGAACCACCAGCCCGAACCAAACTGAATCTTGCCGGGGATAGATCCATCCTGGAAGTTTCCCAACATAGTAGCAATGACCTCATTGGCACACGGATTGAGGTTGTAAAGAATGGTCTTGGTGAGCTTGCTTTCCGAATTCAACCGGTCGAGGAACTTCGACATGGCCTTGGCAGTCGTGAACTCGCCGATGGAGTCGAAACCGGTGTCAGGACCCAGCAACTTGAACATCTTCGAGTTGTTGTCGCGGATAGCACCATAGTGGAATTGTTGTGTCCAGCCTGTTTCGTAATCCATCTCACCGAATACCACCAGCATAGCCGACTTGAACTTCAAGATTTCCTCGCGAGTCAGTTCCGTACCGCCGTAAACCTTATTAAATATGGTACGGATTTCAGCATCCGTGTAATCCTCGGCATAGAATTCTTCGATGCCATGGTCAGAGAGTTTACAGCCCTGTTCAGCAAAGAAGGCATGCCGCTTGCGGAGGGCATCGACCATATCGTCGAACGTAGAGATCTGTACGCCGCTTACGTCTGATAGCTTTTCCATATAGGCACGGAAGTTGGCAGGCACTTCCACTGCCATCGCCTTATCCGGACGCCAAGTGGGCAACATCTTGATTTCGAATCCGCTTTCGCGGGTAGCGATGTGATATTCTAGGGAGTCTACGGGATCATCGGTCGTGCAGACAGTCTCCACATGATACCGGCGCATGAGGTTACGAGCCGAGTATTCAGGAGTCGCCAGTTTGGCATTGCATTCTTCGAAGATTTCGCGTGCCGTACGGGGATTCAAGATTTTATCGATACCGAATGCCGTCTTTAGTTCCAGATGCGTCCAGTGATACAACGGATTGCGGAAGGTATAAGGTACTGTTTCCGCCCATTTCTCGAATTTCTCCCAGTCTGTTGTATCTTTTCCAGTACAGAAACGTTCGTCTACACCGTTGCTGCGCATGGCACGCCACTTGTAATGGTCGCCTCCCAACCAGATCTCCGTGATGGACTTGAACCGGTAGTCATCGGCCACCATTTTCGGAATCAGATGGCAATGATAGTCGATAATAGGCATCTTCTTGGCATGTTCATGATACAGTTCCTGCGCAGTTTCTGTCTTGAGCAGGAAATTTTCATCCATAAATTTTTTCATGACTTTTCTTTTTGGTTAATTGCTATCGTTTGTTACAAATTTTCATTTCCTTATCAGGGTAATAACGGTCGATTTGATGTTCTTCAACATGAATTTGTGAAAATTCTCCGTTATCGGACACATTAATCATCGTTATCGAACACGAAAGTAGAAAAAATATTTGGAATAACAAAATATTTCGTATATTTGCAGTGTGATTTTAGTAAAATTAATCCCGAAAAGGATGCAGATTGCCTATACATAGTCAATAAATTTTACTATATAACAGAGAGAAAGACATACATTACTTTACTTATAAAGACATAATAACATGAAAGCATTGAACAAAGAGACTGCCGTAAAGACAGTACGCCCCGAGAGAATTATCCAGTTTGGTGAAGGCAATTTCCTCCGCGCATTCGTAGACTGGATTATCTGGAACATGAACCAGAAGACCGATTTCAACAGTAGTGTAGTGGTCGTCCAGCCCATTGACAAAGGCATGGTAGACATGCTGAACGGACAAGACGACCTGTACCACGTGAACCTGCAGGGTTTGGATAAGGGGGAAGCTGTGAACAGTCTGACCATGATTGACGTCATCAGCCGCGCCCTCAATCCCTATACCCAGCACGAAGCCTTCATGCAGCTGGCCGAACAGCCTGAGATGCGTTTCGTCATTTCAAACACCACTGAAGCAGGCATCACATTTGATCCGTCGTGCCGTTTGGAGGATGCTCCGGCTTCGTCCTATCCCGGAAAGCTGACACAGTTGCTCTACCACCGTTTCAAGACGTTCAACGGCGACCTGACGAAGGGATTGATCATCTTCCCGTGTGAATTGATATTCCTGAACGGCCACAAGCTGAAGGAAACCATCTACCAGTACATCGAATTGTGGAATTTGGGTAATGACTTCAAACAGTGGTTTGAACAGGCATGCGGTGTGTATGCTACACTGGTGGACCGCATTGTCCCGGGATTCCCCCGCAAGGATATTGCCTCCATCAAGGAGAAATTGCAGTATGACGACAACCTGGTGGTACAGGCAGAAATCTTCCACCTGTGGGTCATCGAAGCCCCTCAGGAAGTGGCCAAGGAATTCCCTGCCGACCAGGCCGGCCTGAATGTATTGTTCGTTCCGTCGGAAGAACCGTACCACGAACGGAAGGTCACTCTGCTGAACGGCCCGCACACCGTACTTTCGCCGGTTGCTTATCTTTCGGGCATCAACATTGTCCGCGATGCATGCCAGCATCCGGTAGTAGGCAAATACATCCACAAGGTGATGTTCGACGAACTGATGGAAACCCTGAACCTGCCGAAGCCCGAACTGGAAAAATTTGCCAACGATGTGCTCGAACGCTTCAACAACCCGTTCGTAGATCATCAGGTAACCAGTATCATGCTGAATTCCTTCCCGAAATTCCAGACTCGCGATTTGCCGGGACTGAAAACGTATCTGCAGCGCAAGGGCGAACTGCCGAAGGGACTGGTACTGGGTCTGGCAGCCATCATTACTTATTACAAGGGTGGCGTACGTGCCGATGGTGCCGAAATCGTGCCGAACGATGCACAGGACATTATGGACTTGCTGCGTGACTTGTGGGCAACAGGTGACACCCAGAAAGTCGCTGAAGGCGTGTTGGCCGCTATCTCTATCTGGGGAGAAGACCTAAATGCCATTCCTGGCCTGACTGCAGCTGTGAAGGCTAACCTTGACAGCATCCAGGGGAAGGGTATGCTGGCCACTGTCGAAAGCATCCTCTAAACCATTTCTGTTACAAATCATAATCTCCTGTCTGAAGGCCGATAACAGCTTTCTAACGACGGGAAAGAATGCCTGTCTGAAGTGACTTCGGACAGGCATTCTCATCAATACCTGGAGGTGTACCTTTTCTCCAAGGTCGAGAGAAGCCAAAGGACTTGTTCCTATGGGCAGAAGAACAATACCTTTATTCCTTAACGACAAGTCCTTCTGCTCATAGGGTCAAGTCTCTCATGAACCCTCTATTCGTAGGTCATGCATACTTCTTACAAACAATGTTTCCAGGACAGCGAACGAGGGGAAGCTAACATTTTCCGTCAGGCCTCCCCTCGTCTGTAAGATGATTCAGCAACAATAGCGGCTACTGTTCCAGACACTCGTCCAAGTCGCGTATAATCTGCTCCTTGTCCATATGTTGACCGATAAAGACCAGCTTAATCATACGGTCACCATACTGCTCGTCCCAATCGCGCATCATGTCGGGCTCCTGCTGCATCAGCTGAACCAGATCTTCTTCAGGAGCGGTGGCATACCAAAGACCGGCTTCCGTGAGTTTCTTCTGCACACCCGCCTGCTCAAACAGGTACGACATGTCCCGACGATGGGCAAAGTAGAGGACACCTTTCACACGAATCACACTCTTGGGCCACTTGGTCGCCACGAAACGGTCGAACTTATGGATATCGAATGGCGGACGGCGGTAGTAAACAAAAGTTCCGATACCATATTCTTCGGCTTCGCCTTCGTCATGGTGGTGATGGTGATGATGGGAGTGATGACCTTCCTCTTCATCGTGGCAATCCTCGTCATCATGGTGGTGATGCTCTTCGTCGTCGTGGTCGTGGTGATGGTGACCGTGTTTGGCCTCCCGCTCTTCCTCTTCGGTGACGGGTCTTTCAATTCCCTGTACCCATCCGGCTGAAGTCGCTACCTGAGCATAATTGAACAATTTGGTATTGACAAGGCAATCGAGGTCAACCTCCGCATAGTCGCACTCGATAATTTCGGCCATGGGCTGGAGGCTCCGCAAGATGGACTTGATGCGGCACAATTCGTTGGGCGACACTTCGGAAGCCTTGTTCAGCAGGATGACGTTACAGAATTCGATCTGCTGAATAATCAAGTTCTCGATGTCTTCTTCATCGATACCTTTCTGTGTCAGACGGTCTCCGCAGGCAAACTCGCTCTGCATTCGCAGCGCATCGACCACCGTAACGATGCAGTCGAGACGGCAGATGCCGTATTTCGTATAGTTACCGCCCATGCGCGGAATAGAACAGATAGTCTGGGCTATCGGTTCAGGCTCACAAATGCCGCTGGCCTCGATGACGATATAATCGAAACGTTGCATCTTCATCAAGTCGAAGATCTGTTCTACCAGATCCATCTTCAGCGTGCAGCAGATACAGCCGTTCTGCAAGGCAACCAGGCTGTCGTCTTTCTTGCCCACCACTCCTCCTTTCTGAATCAGGGATGCATCGATGTTCACCTCACCGATGTCATTGACAATTACGGCAAACTTGATGCCGCTTTTGTTGGCCAGTATGCGGTTGAGCAGCGTGGTCTTACCGCTTCCCAAATAGCCTGTGAGAAGCAATACAGGTACTGTCATTGTTGACTTTTCCATATTCATCTGTTTTTATGTTGGTTCGTATCCTAAGTTTTCAGAGTTACCCTTCTTTATTTCGGGGCCTTCCGGTAGAGATAAATGGCAATGAATAAATAAAGAATATTGGGAATCCAGACCGCAATCACAGGCGGTACATTGCCATTGACCGCGAACGTGGAGGAAATGGTCTGGAAAAGGATGTAGGAGAAGCTGAGGGCCAGCCCGATACCGAGGTGCAAACCCATCCCTCCCTTTGTTTTCCGGGAGGAAAGGGACAGGCCGATGGTGGTCAGGATGAAAGCGGCGAAAGAGGTGGCAATACGACGGTAATACTCCACCTCGAACGCCTTGATATTGGCAAAGCCCCGCTTCTTCTGCTTGATGATATAGTCGTTCAGTTGGGGACTGGTCATGGTCTCCTGCTGCCCGCGGGTAATCAGGAAGTCCTGCGGTTCCATCTTGATGATGGAATCGAGCACGTCGCCCGTTGTGATTTCTTCCCGCATACCGCGCATTTCACGTATCATGTAGTCCTTGATGATCCACTTATGGACCTGCGTCGTATCGTAGGTAATTCGGCGGGCGGTAAGGTGGGACACGAGCTTGTGGTCTTCGAACTTGTCGAGCGAAAATCGATACCCCGTCCGGTTGTAGTTCTCATAGCGTTCCATATACGCGATGACTCCCGAATCTACCTCCAGCTGGATGTTGCGGGCATAATCCACCTTTTTCTTGCTCTTGTACTGCTGCTCGAACTTCAGTCGGGTGACGCTGCCGGTGGGAATCACCTGTGTGCTAAGCACGAAACTGACTCCGGAAATAATGGCAGCCGACACCATGTAGGGCACCATGAGCCGTTTGAAACTCATGCCCGTGGAAAACATGGCAATGATTTCGGAATTCTCCGCCAACTTCGACGTGAAGAAGATGACTGCAATGAATACGAACAGCGGACTGAAGAGGTTGGTGTAGTAGGGGATAAAATTCAGGTAATAA
Source organism: Phocaeicola plebeius (assembly GCA_022767125.1). Taxonomy (GTDB): domain Bacteria; phylum Bacteroidota; class Bacteroidia; order Bacteroidales; family Bacteroidaceae; genus Phocaeicola; species Phocaeicola plebeius_C. Next base: position 36,522 of record JALEPZ010000039.1, on the reverse strand, counting down.
TCAAAAACGATGGCCTTGAGGGGGGCCTTATTGTTGATGAAGCGGTCGATGTTCTCATTGATGTCGAAAACGACGGCAATGGAGATGATCAGCGCTATCGCAAAAAAGTACGTACCTAAGAACTTGACAATGATGTAACGGTCAAGTCGCTTCAGCCATGACTTTTTTGAGAGCCTGTATTCCAACCCAATTTTTGTGAATAAATTCCTAAACATATAATGTGTCTTGATACGCAGTATAATTACAATCTCGTTGCCAGGCGTTTGACCATCATGGGTTTCCAGGTGGAGTAGTCGCCTTCTATGATATGCCTGCGGGCTTCACGGACGAGCCATAAATAGAAGGCAAGGTTATGGATGGAAGCTATCTGCACGGCCAGCAACTCCTGGGCATGGAACAGGTGGCGCAGGTAGGCGCGGCTATAGAGCGTATCCACTTGGGAAGCTCCGTCCGCCTCGATCGGAGCATAATCGTTCTCCCACTTCTTGTTGCGCATGTTCATAATACCCTCTTTGGTAAAGAGCATTCCGTTACGCCCGTTACGGGTCGGCATGACACAGTCGAACATATCCACCCCCCGTTCGATGGCTTCGAGAATGTTCATGGGAGTGCCCACCCCCATCAGATAACGCGGTCTGTCGGCAGGTAGGATTTCATTGACCACTTCAATCATCTCATACATTTTTTCGGTCGGTTCTCCGACCGCCAATCCACCGATGGCATTCCCTTCGGCCCCTTTGGAGGCAATGTATTCGGCCGAACGGCGGCGCAGATCGGGGTAGACGCACCCTTGCACAATCGGGAAGAGGGCCTGATGGTATCCATATTTCGGTTCCGTCTCATTGAAACGGAGCAAACAACGATCCAGCCAGCGGTGGGTTAATTCCATGGACTTTCGGGCATATTCGTAATCAGAGGTACCCGGCGCACACTCATCGAACGCCATCATGATATCAGCACCGATGGTTCGCTCAATGTCCATTACCTTTTCGGGGGTAAATAGGTGTTTGGAGCCGTCAATATGCGATCGGAACTCTACTCCTTCCTCTTTCATCTTGCGGATGCCGGCCAGTGAGAAGACCTGAAAGCCGCCGCTGTCGGTCAGCATAGGGCGGTCGAAGCCGTTAAACTTGTGCAAGCCACCCGCCCCCTCAATCACCTCCAATCCCGGACGGAGATAAAGATGGTAGGTATTGCCCAAAATAATCTGAGCCTTGATGTCGTCCTTCAGTTCGGTGAGATGGACTCCCTTTACACTGCCCAACGTACCGACGGGCATGAAGATGGGTGTTTCTATTTGCCCATGGTCGGTGGTAATCAGTCCCGCCCGGGCATTGGAGCGAGCATCCGTATGCTGTAGTTGAAATGTCATCATATTCTGCACAATTCTTGAATGTTAGGAATGGGCATCTGCTGCAGAGGGAGCTTCCTGTTTGTTCTCAGTAACGATGCTGAAATCGATAGCCTCCGGCACTTTTTCGTTAGTCAGGGCGAAATCCAACACCTCTTTGATGTCATGAACATAATGGAAAGTCAGCCCTTCGAGATAGATGGGTTGGATTTCCTCGATGTTCTTGCGGTTCTCCGCACACAATACGATATCCGTAATGCCGGCCCGTTTAGCCGCCAGTATCTTCTCCTTGATTCCACCGACGGGAAGCACCTTTCCACGGAGCGTAATCTCTCCGGTCATCGCCACGTTCTTGCGAACCTTCCGCTGGGTGAGGGCAGAAGCCAAGGAAGTGACCAGCGTAATGCCTGCAGACGGTCCATCTTTCGGCACGGCCCCTTCGGGAACATGGATATGAATATTCCAATTGTCGAAGATTCCTTCGGGCAAGTCGAGCAGACTACTGTGGGCCTTAAGATATTCAAGGGCCAACATAGCCGACTCCTTCATGACATCGCCCAGGTTGCCTGTCAAGGTAAGTCGTCCTCCCTTTCCCTTGCTCAGACTGGTTTCAACAAAGAGAATTTCGCCTCCTACTGCCGTCCAGGCCAGTCCGGTGACCACGCCTGCATAGCCGTTGCCCTGGTACTTATCGCGTGAGTATTCCTCCACGCCCAGGTATTTCCTAACCTCAGCTGGCTTGATGTTGTGCAAGCTTTCATGTCCCTCACGGGCAAATTCAAGAGCAATCTTACGCATAATTTTCCCGATTTTCTTTTCCAGTTCGCGCACACCGCTCTCGCGGGTGTAGTTTTCCACAATAAATTCAATGGCATCTTTGGAAAACTTGACCTGTTTCTTGGTCAGCCCGTTGGCTTCAAGTTCCTTCGGGATGAGATGGCGGCGGGCAATCTCGATTTTCTCCTCCGTGATATACCCACTCACTTCAATCAGTTCCATGCGGTCGAGAAGGGGAGTAGGAATGGAGGCCAGGTTGTTGGCCGTTGCAATGAACATGACCTTCGAGAGGTCATAGTCCAGGTCAATATAATTATCGTGAAACGTATTGTTCTGTTCAGGGTCGAGCACTTCCAGCATGGCCGAAGCCGGGTCTCCTTGGCGGTCGCTTCCCAATTTGTCAATCTCATCGAGAATAATGACCGGGTTGGAAGTCTCGGCCTTTATCAGACTTTTGACAATGCGTCCCGGCATGGCACCGATATACGTCTTGCGGTGACCTCGGATTTCGGCTTCATCATGGACGCCCCCCAACGACATGCGAACATATTTTCGCTTCAGGGAGTCGGCGATAGACCGGCCCAATGAGGTCTTGCCCACTCCTGGAGGGCCGAACAGGCAAAGGATAGGGGACTTCAGGTTCCCCTTTAGCTTCAGGACAGCCAAATGCTCCAGTATACGTTCTTTCACCTTCTCCATCCCATAATGGTCGCGGTTGAGAATCCGGTCTGCATTGTTAAGGTTGATGTCGTCTTTCGAATAGACCTCCCAAGGCAATGCCAAAAGGGTCTGCAGATAGGATAGCTGTACGTTGTAATCGGGCGACTGGGGATTGATGCGGCTGAGTTTCTTTAATTCCCGGGCAAACGCCTCGTCTACATAGGCCGGCCAATGCTTCTTCTTTGACTTTGCACTCAGCAGGGCCATGTCATCGTCGTTACCGTTTCCCAGTTCATCCTGAATGTTCTTAAGTTGCTGCTGCAGAAAATATTCGCGCTGCTGGCGGTCAAGGTCCACCTGCGTCCGCTGTTGGATATTCAGTTTCAGCATCGCCAGCTGGTTTTGGCGGTCCAAGACACTGTTCAACAGATACAGACGTTCCTTCAGAACATTAATCTCCAGTAGTTTCATCTTATCTTCCACAGGAAGCGGGAAGTTAGATCCGATGAAGTTGGCCAGCATCTCTACCCCTTTCAGGTTCTTGATGGCGAAGGCCGTATCGGCAACCAGTTGGTCGGAGAGTTCAATATACTTCAGACTGCTTTCACGGCAAGTCTTTTCCAGTATCTTCATTTCATCGTCATTCTCATCTTCCTGCATGTTTTCGGGGACGACAGTGACCGTACCTCTGAGGTAAGGGAAGCGAGCCGTAATGGTGTCGAGGTGTATTTTCGGACCATTGGACTGCAGGAGTACTGTCGCATTTCCGCCCGGCAGTTCGAAGATACGCAACACTTTGCCTATGACACCTATCCGATAGAGGTCTTTCAGTTCCGGCTCTTCCACATCCGTCATTCTCTGGGTAGCGATGACAATTAGCGACTCTTTCTTTTGGGCCGCCTTGACTAATTTCATAGTAGAGGGCCGACCTACAGACACCGGCAGAATGACACTGGGAAACATCACCGCATTGCGCAACGGCATAATCGGCAATTCTCCAGAAAGATCGGCCGGACTTATATCAAAAGGAGTAGCATCTATTTCCGCCATCATTGAAACCGTGGCTTCTGTTTCCTCTTGCGCCAGCCACATGCCTTTACGAGTTGTTTCTATCATAGTTGTCAAAATCCTATCGTTATTCTTCTATAATTGCACTGTTCAGTTCTTCAAAATTGGGTACAAAGTTAATCATTCCACTCCGATTATGGAAGAAGATTTAGAGCAAATAACCATAAAATAAAAAAACTTTGCTATTTTTGCCTCCCAAAAAACAAGAAACCATGTCGAATCCATATTTTCAATTCAAACAATTCACCATTTATCACGACCAATGTGCCATGAAGGTAGGCACTGACGGCACGTTGCTGGGAGCATGGACACCAGTGGAAGCAGCGCACCGTATACTGGATATCGGGACTGGATCCGGACTAATTGCCCTGATGCTGGCTCAACGCTCGCCATCCGCCCGCATTACGGGCATCGACATCGATGAAGCAGCCATCCGTCAAGCCCGGAGCAATGCGGCCGCATCTCCCTGGGGACAACGCATTGAGATGGTCTGCAAGGATGTTTGCCGACTGGGAGCAAGACAGGGCAGGTATGATGTCGTGGTGTCCAATCCTCCTTATTTTGTAGAGCGTGTAGCTTGTCCCGATGCGGCCCGTCATGCAGCCCGCCATACCGACAGCCTCAGTTTCGAACAGCTACTTCTGGCAGTAGACAACCTGCTAACAGAAGACGGGACCTTCTCGGTTGTGCTTCCCGCAGATGCCTGTAACGAGTTTCTGGCTACGGCATTGCATCACCAGTTGTATCTGCACCATCAGACCTGGGTCCATACCAGGCCGGCCAAGCCCGCCAAACGGGTGTTGATGACGTTTGTCCGCCATCCGGTTGCTACACAGACCGACCTGCTCATTATCGAATCGGAAGCTGGCGTCTACAGCCCTGAATTCATAAGGCTATTAAAGGATTTTTACATCAGGCTGTAAGGGAGACCTGGCCTGGGCTCGCCGAAAAAAGTCTCTTCTTTCTTTTTTTAAATCTCTCATCACCGGGAATGTATTATAGTATTGCATCTACAAAGAATAGATTCAGGTGCTTCACTCCGTTCCTAATGACAAAAAAGACAGGTGCCCAAAGTTCTCGAAGGGAGTCCTATAAACAAGTTGCCCGTCATGACCGCTTTGACAGCCTGCGCAACAAGTTTTGGTTGAGCTTCAACAGTTGACGGTGCCTTTCCGAGAGGGAGACGGCCAACGGATTCCCCTCGAAAAATTCCAGGAAATGCTGCAGGATATTCATGGAAGACTCCTGGGGCCCAGGTAACTTCTTTTCAGGGGCAACAATCTTCAATCCTGCAGGAATAATTTCTACCTCTAACGTTGTTCCGCCCATTACCGGATCTCCATCGTAATGGAACACTCCTTCCGACTGCCTTCGGATGGTAATTTTCTTGTCCTTCATTGTCTTGATGCGGCTGTTCTGGTCAATGGTCTTGTGGAACAGCTGGAAAGAGAGAGAAGGGACATCCAATACCGTGAACGGTTCGAGAATGGTGATATCCATCATTCCGTCGGACAAAGAAGCCTGTGGGGCGATATAGGCATTGTTCCCATACTGAGAAGCATTGGCGCAGGCAATCAGAAAAGCTTTATACTTCTTAGTTCCGGAGGCATTCTCGATTTCGTATGTTTCGGGGCTGTACGTCAGGCTTTCATGAAGTGTATTCTCCAGATAGGTGAGTAGTCCCCGCTTCCCGGAATTGGCAAACTTCAGACTGACAAAGGCATCAAAACCGACACCGCATGTACAGAAAAACGGATGTTTGTCGATGATTCCATAGTCAATTTGCCGACAATGACCATCATTGATGACCTGCAATGCCCCGGAAGTATCCATCGGAATGTGTAAATGGCGGGCCAAGCCGTTTCCGGAACCGCAAGGGATAATCCCCAAAGCCGTTTCGGTATGAATGAGTGCCCGGCCGATTTCATTGATGGTGCCGTCACCCCCGATAGCGACCACTATATCCGTCTCTTCCTGAGCAGCATGAAGAGCCAACTCCTCCGCATGACCGGCATATTGGGTTCTACAGATAGTATAATCGTACTGGTTTCGGTCTATCTTTTCTTCCACCGTCCGCAAAATAGCTTCTTTCCCATGTGTTCCCGAAATCGGATTGACAATAAATGTCACACGCTTCTTCTCATTCATCTTCATTATTGATTGGTTGCTGATTTTTATCCGCTGCAAAAGTACGATGGATTTCGGAAAAACTAGTTGTTTCTCCATGATAATTACCTTTGAATGTATTTTTTTTGCCATTTTTGAGGTCAGTATTCAATATTTTACTATCTTTGCACGTTCTTTTAAAGAATCCCGCCGCATAGACGGGAAATCAAGGAATTATAAATGAAGTCCTCAGCGGCTTTTTTTTGAGATATTTTAATATGGGATTATTACAAGACAAATTAAGTAAATTCAGATTGCCTCAGCTGTATATGCAGAAAGGTGTGTATCCTTATTTCCGTGAGATTGACAGCCATCAAGACACAGAGGTGATGATGGATGGAAAGAAGGTTTTAATGTTCGGTTCCAACTCATACATGGGATTGACCTATGACAAAAGAATCATTGAAGCAGCCATAGCTGCTACACGAAAGTACGGAACCGGTTGTGCTGGGTCTCGCTTTTTGAACGGAACCTTGGATTTACACGTACAGTTGGAGCACGAATTGGCCGAATTTGTAGGGAAGGACGAAGCATTGGTCTATTCTACTGGTTTTACTGTCAATGAAGGTGTCGTTTCCTGCCTGACAGACCGCAATGACTACATCATCTGCGATGACCGCGACCATGCCTCTATTGTGGACGGCCGTCGTCTCTCGTTTTCTACACAGCTGAAATACAAGCATAATGATATGGCCGCTTTGGAAAAAGAACTGATCAAATGCAGGCCTGAATCAGTGAAACTGATTGTAGTAGATGGGGTATTCTCCATGGAAGGAGATTTGGCCAAATTGCCGGAAATCGTGAAACTCAGCGAACAATACAAGGGAAGCATCATGGTTGACGAGGCACATGGTCTGGGTGTATTCGGGAGACAGGGTAGAGGTGTATGCGATCATTTCGGACTGACCGATAAGGTAGACCTGATTATGGGTACTTTCTCCAAGTCCTTGGCATCCATTGGTGGATTCATTGCTGCTGACAAGGATACCATCAACTGGTTGCGTCACAACTCTCGCTCATATATTTTCTCCGCTAGTAATACACCGGCTGCCACTGCGGCTGCCATGGAGGCTCTTCATATCCTGCAGACAGAGCCTGAACGTCAGGAAAATCTGTGGAAGATTACCAATTATGCCCTGAAGTGTTTCCGTGAAGTAGGATTTGAAATCGGCGATACGGAAAGCCCTATCATCCCGTTGTATGTGCGCGATACGGACAAGACGTTCGAAGTAACTAGACTGGCATTCGATGCAGGCGTATTCATCAATCCTGTTATTCCACCTGCCTGTGCTCCTCAAGATACGTTGGTACGTTTTGCGCTGATGGCTACCCATACGAAAGAGCAGGTTGACTTTGCCATAGACAAACTGACTCAATGTTTCAAGCAGTTGGAGATTCTTAAATAACCATTACAAGCATATTTTTTTCAAAGGAGCCTTATCCGTTTCCCCTGCGCAATGTATTATCTTTGTGGTTGGAAAGAAGATAAGGCTCCTTTTCCTTATTATTCCATATAAATCTTGAACAGACCATGATCTTGAACGAACGCGATTGCCGCCACGAGGAAGTGTTGCAAATAGCCCAACAGATGATGATTGCTGCCCGGACGGCTCCCAAAGGGAAAGGAATTGATGTTATTGAGGTGGCACTGGTAACGGAAAGCAACATCCAGATTCTTTCCGACACCCTGAAACAGATATATGAAGAAAACGGTTTTAAATTCTTCTTGCGGGATGCAGACAACATTCTTCAAGCGGAATGTATTGTCTTGATAGGCACCCGCCAACAGCCACAAGGTTTGGATTGTGGCCATTGTGGATTCGCCCGGTGCGGAGATAGGGAAGAAGGGGTGCCCTGTGCCTTGAATACAATCGACGTAGGTATTGCCATTGGATCTGCTTGTTCAGTAGCCGCTGACCACCGCGTTGATACCCGTGTGATGTTCTCAGCCGGACTGGCGGCCCAGCGTCTGGATTGGCTGGACGGTTGTACCCATGTCTTTGCCATTCCTGTCAGTGCATCCTCCAAAAATCCTTTCTTCGACAGGAAACCTAAGACAGAATGAACTTGTTGACCGCATAGGCAACGCCGTCTTCTTCATTGGAAAGAGTAATGAAGTCGGCGTTGTCCTTAACCACTTGTTGTGCATTGCTCATGGCGACTCCCAATCCAGCGAACTTAATCATGGACAAATCGTTGTAGCCGTCGCCGATGGCCATCATCTCTTCACGCAGCAATCCTATCTCTTGTAACAGAACTCCCAGCGACAAGGCCTTGTCAATCCCTTTTGGTACAAGTTCCAGAAAAAAAGGTTCGGAACGGAAAACCCCCATCTTGTCTTTCAGATGCTCCGCCATTCTCGTTTCTAAAGCCGCTAATGGCTGGGGATCTCCCACAATCAGACATTTCGCAACAGGATGGGGAAGAGCTTCTAGAAAATGATTGACCTTCTTGATTTCCATCTTATTAAGGCGGGCCTCATGCTGCACGTATTCGTTTTCAGGATGTTCGGTTAGTACAAATTTCCCATCGTAAGAAAGAATGGCAAAATTCTGCTCTTTGGCACAATTATATAAATAAGGTAACACTTCAGGATCCAACAAGTTCTTGTACATCATTTTACCTGTCTTCCAATCGATAATCTCTCCGCCGTTGTACGAGAGAATACATCCTCCATACCGATTTAGCTCAAGAAGTTCGGCTAAGGGTGCTACACCATATGTTGGACGTCCGGAGGCCAGTACAATTCGCACACCGGCTTCCTGCGCTTTCTTCAATGTCTCAAGTGTATAAGAAGTTACTTCTTTTTTCTGATTGGTAAGTGTACCGTCCAAGTCAAGTACCAATAGCTTATATTTTATCATAGCATTCATTGTTTATCAGTTAGCATAAATTCACGAAGCAAAGTTACAACTTTATTGAAAACGGGAGAAGTGTTTCAGAAAGAAATGCTTATCCATTTTCATCACTACAATCATTCTATAATTGGCATTATGTTTAATTAAAGACCGGAATTACATTTTCTTTTAAAAAACAAAGTGTATGTACAAAGAATTCACTATTTTTGTAGTGAATAAACGGAAAATGATATTAATAATGAAACCAACTGTTCGACAACTTACTCCCCATGACAAGGAAGCGTTCATGCAGATGAATAAGGACACTTTCTATAAGCAGATGGACCCATCTTTCTTTATACCATTTACCGAAATAGAAATCGAGAAAGATTTTTCGCCCGAAGCCAAGGATATTCTTTTGGGCATTTTCGAAAAGGACCAGCTGGTCGCGGTGTCTGGATTGTTGTATGATTTGTCAGACTTCTACGATTTGCCGGAGCTACAAGGCTATGATTTCCAGCAGATGGCTGAAATCGGCGGCTGTATGACCTCTCCCCGTCATCGGAACAACGGGTATATGAGGATGATCAACGAGAGTATTCTGAAAACTGCCCAACAGCAGCAGCTGCGCTATCTTGTTGCCACTGCGCATCCAGACAATATTCCCAGTAACTCCTCTTTGCAACGATTGGGGATGAAGTGGTTTGGGCATTTTCAGCGGCATAATTATCCCAGGAATCTCTATTTTCTGGATTTGGAAGAACAACCATAATAAGTCAATCATATAAAAACTGTATCACACATGAAAGGAATTGTATTAGCAGGGGGATCGGGAACTCGCCTCTACCCCATCACGAAGGGTGTTTCAAAACAGCTCTTGCCTATTTTTGACAAGCCCATGATTTACTATCCTATCTCTGTATTGATGTTGGCTGGAATCCGTGATATCCTTATCATTTCCACGCCGTACGATTTACCCGGTTTCCGGCGACTATTGGGTAATGGAAGTGATTATGGAGTTCGATTTGAATATGCAGAACAGCCTTCACCTGACGGACTTGCACAGGCGTTTATCATCGGCAAGGAATTTATTGGTGATGACAGTGTCTGCCTGGTATTGGGTGATAATATCTTTCACGGAAACGGCTTCACTGCCTTGTTGAAAGAAGCAGTCCGCGCTGCAGAAAAGGAAGGAAAAGCTACAGTGTTCGGTTATTGGGTTAGTGACCCCGAACGTTACGGGGTGGCTGAATTCGACAAGGAAGGGAAATGCCTTTCCATAGAAGAGAAACCGACACATCCCAAATCTAACTATGCCGTGACAGGGCTTTATTTTTATCCGAACAAGGTAGTGGAGATTGCCCACCAGATAAAGCCTTCTGCACGAGGCGAGTTGGAAATTTCCACTGTCAATCAAATGTTCCTAACAGACGGTGAGTTGAAAGTCCAGACTTTAGGACGCGGATTTGCCTGGCTGGATACAGGTACCCATGACTCGTTGGCCGAGGCCAGTACCTATATTGAGGTTATCGAGAAACGTCAAGGGTTGAAAGTGGCCTGCCTAGAAGGCATTGCTCTCCGCAAAGGATGGATTGATGAAGAAAAAATGCGTTCGCTGGCACAGCCCATGTTGAGGAACCAATATGGACAATACCTGCTGAAAGTAATAGACGAATTGAAAAATAACCGATAAGTCATGACAGTCATCCCAACAGCCATCAATGGAGTCGTTATCATAGAACCCCGTTTGTTTGAAGATGCAAGAGGCTATTTTTTCGAATCCTTCTCCCAGCGAGACTTTAACCGACAAGTTCGTGAGATTCATTTTGTGCAAGACAATGAAAGCAAGTCCACCTACGGAGTAGTTCGCGGACTGCACTTCCAAAAGCCGCCCTATGCACAAAGCAAGCTGGTACGGGTCATCAAAGGCACCGTATTGGATATTGCCGTCGACATACGTCTAGGTTCCCCTACCTTCGGCCAGCACGTAGCCGTTGAACTATCGGAAGAAAACCATCGGCAATTGTTTATCCCAAGAGGATTCGCCCACGGATTCAGCGTGCTGACTCCTGAAGTCATCTTCCAGTATAAATGCGACAATTTCTATGACCCCACAAGTGAGGGGGCTGTTGCCTGGAATGATACAACATTGGGTATCAATTGGAGGATTCCAGCAGAACAAATCATTCTTTCAGCGAAAGATGCTTACCATCCGCTTCTGAAAGATTTGGAGCCCGTATTCCGTTTCGGAGAAAACCTGTATGAATAATCTATCCATTACAATCTGACCGATATCAAACGAACGGCATAGGAAAAGAAGAGCCTCTTTTTCCTATGCCGTTCGCTAATTTATTGCATCTTGCACATTACATTAGCATTTTATCTTAAGCGAATCGAGGATTTTCTTCATTTCCTCAAAAGTGGTGATACGAGTGGGAACCAATGGCAGACGTAAACGGTTCTCAATCATCCCCATCATATTCAGCATTGCCTTTACTCCAGCAGGATTGCCATCTACGAAAAGCAGCTTAAACAATTCGGTAAACTTATGATGTATAGTCAAGGCACTCGCATAATCTCCAGCCAATGCCAATCGTGTCATACGGCTAAATTCACGAGGAAAAGCATTGCCGATTACTGAAATGACCCCCACTGCTCCCAATGTGATGAGAGGGAAAGTGATGCCATCGTCGCCCGAAATAACATCAAAGTTAGCTGGCTTGTTCTTGATGATATCATCCATCTGGGTGATATTTCCAGAAGCTTCTTTGATGGCAACGATATTATCGAAATCGCGTGCCAAACGAAGGGTCGTTTCTGCCGTCATGTTCACACCTGTACGGCCCGGCACATTATACAGTACAACTGGCAACTGGCTGGACTGTGCAATAGCCTTATAGTGCTGATAAATACCTTCCTGCGAAGGTTTATTATAATAAGGAACAGCTACCAACACAGCATCTACCCCTGTGAAATCCTCATTCTGTAAAGTGTCGATTACTGTTTGCGTGCAGTTGCTGCTGACACCCAACAAAATAGGAATACGGCCAGCAACACGTTCGATAACTGTTTCCTTGATTTTCTTCTTTTCCTCTGATGTGAGTGTCGGTGTTTCAGCTGTTGTACCCAGTACACACAAAAAATCTGTACCGTTTTGAAGTTGGTATTCCACCAATTTTACCAAAGCCTTGTAGTCGACGCTGCCATCTTCCTTGAAGGGAGTAATCAGTGCCACTCCCATTCCTTTTAATCTTCTATGTATCATAAATGAATGGTAAACTCGTTATTCAGTTTGCAAAAGTACGAATTATTTCTTTTTCCGCTAACATTATTATCTTTTTTTTTCCATGTAGCAAATCCGCTCAGTCAGCGGCAGGGATAGACTCACCAATCCGTTGCAGGAACTCCTCCTCATTGACCAATGGAATATCCAATTTAGTCGCCTTTTCCAGTTTGGAGGGTCCCATATTCTCACCAGCTAAGATGAAACTCGTTTTCTTGGATATGCTGCCCACATTCTTGCCGCCGTGTAGCTCGATGAGTGCCTTATATTCGTCTCGGGAATGATGCGCGAAGACACCGCTTATCAGAATGCTCAATCCAGCCAGTCGGTCAGTCTGTTTCCCCAGACTAGTTGCTGACAACTTCAGCTGCACGCCGGCATTACGCAAACGCTCCACCAGTTCTTCGTTCTTGGGATTGGCAAAATAACGTAAGATACTGGCTGCTATTTTTTCGCCAATTTCATCCACATGGATCAACTCGTCCAAGGTAGCCTTTTTCAGCTTATCGATATCCGGAAAAGCCCGTGCCACCTTCTTAGCTACGGTCTCACCGACAAACCGTATGCCCAATGCAAACAAGACTCTTTCGTATGGAATTGATAGAGAACGCTCGATGCCTTTCAGAATGTTCTCTGCACTCTTTTTACCCATTCGTTCCAGCCGACAAATGTCGTCCATGCGCAACGAGTACAAATCAGCGACATCGTGAATCAGGCCATCCTGATAGAACAAGTCTACCGTTTCGGGTCCTAACCCTTCGATATTCATGGCCCTACGACTGATAAAGTGTTCAATCTTTCCTTTGATTTGAGGAGGACAAGCGACATCATTGGTGCAGTAATGAGCCGCTTCATCCTCGTAACGGACCAGAGGACTACCGCACTCCGGACATTCGGTGATAAAGACAACACGTGGACTGCCTGTAGGGCGCGAAGCAACATCCACTCCAGTGATTTTTGGGATAATCTCTCCTCCTTTTTCCACATACACATTGTCGCCGATATGCAAATCCATCGACGCAATGATATCGGCATTGTGAAGGGAGGCACGTTTGACAATGGTACCCGACAACTGGACCGGTTCGAGATTAGCCACCGGTGTAATGGCCCCCGTACGACCTACCTGATACGTCACCTTCAACAGACGGGTCAATGCCTTCTCTGCCTGAAACTTGTACGCTATGGCCCAACGGGGAGATTTTGCCGTATAGCCAAGGTTGCGCTGCTGGCGTTGAGAATTCACCTTCAGCACGATTCCGTCGGTCGCTACAGGCAGGTTCTTACGCTCCTTGTCCCAATAGTTGATGAAATCGAATACTTCCTGTAGTGTCTTCACCTTTCGCATGATGTCCGACACCTTGAATCCCCATCGGGATGCCTCCTGCAAGTTTTCGAAATGGCCGTCATGAGGCAGATTCTCTCCCAACAAATAATATAAATATGCATCCAACTTCCGACTTGCCACCACCGCCGAATTTTGAGATTTCAGGGTACCGGAAGCAGCGTTGCGCGGATTCGCAAAAAGAGGTTCTTCTTTCCGTTCTCTTTCCTTGTTCAGCTCCTCGAATACCGTCCAAGGCATAAGAATCTCCCCACGAATCTCAAAAGAAGAGGGATAGCCGTTTCCATGAAGCACCAGGGGAATGCTCCGAATGGTCTTAACATTCTCTGTCACATCATCTCCCCGTACCCCGTCTCCACGTGTAACAGCTCTTACAAGTTTCCCGTTTTCGTAGGTAAGAGATATTGACGTTCCATCAAATTTCATTTCACAGCAGATTTCGAAATCCTCTCCCAACGACTTGCTCACCCGATTATAGAATTCAGTCACCTCTTCCTGTGAGTACGTATTTCCCAACGAGAGCATCGGATAATTGTGCTCCACCTGCCGGAACTCCTTGTTCAAGTCACTACCCACCCTCACACTCGGGGAATTCTCGTCGTAATGCTCAGGATACCGAGCTTCGAGGTCTTGCAGCTCGCGCATCAACCGGTCGAACTCCTGATCGGAAATGACAGGGGCATTCAAAACATAGTAACGGTAATTATGAAAATGCAATTCCTCGCGCAATTGGTCGATTCTTTCAATATCTGTCATGATAGAAAATACTTTTTGTGGTTTCACAATAAACAAATGATGCTGTTTCCATCGGGAAAGCAGAACTAGTTCCATGCAAAATTACGAAAAATGTGATTGGCCGCTGATGGCCAAACAAAAGAATATTCTTACTTTTGCAAAAAATAACATGAGAATATATGAGAATAGATATTATCACAGTCTTGCCGGAAATGATTGAAGGATTCTTCAATTGTTCCATTCTAAGCCGCGCCCAGAAAAAAGGCATTGCAAAGATCCATCTGCACAACCTCCGCGACTATGCCTACGACCATTATCGGAAAGTCGATGACTACCCGTTCGGAGGATGTGCAGGAATGGTAATGAAAATTGAACCCATAGACCGCTGCATCACTGCGCTGAAGTCCGAACGTACCTATGATGAAGTCATCTTCACATCTCCGGACGGGGAGCGCTTTGACCAGCCGATGGCCAACACGCTTTCTATGTGCCAGAACCTGATTATCCTCTGCGGACATTTTAAAGGCATTGACTATCGTATCCGCGAGCATTTCATCACCAAAGAAATCAGTATCGGGGACTACGTGCTCACCGGCGGTGAACTGGCAGCCGCTGTTATCTCGGATGCTATTGTTCGTATTATCCCAGGAGTCATCTCTGACGAACAATCCGCACTATCCGATTCGTTTCAAGATAATTTACTGGCCCCACCTGTGTATACTCGTCCTGCCGACTACCATGGATGGAAGGTTCCAGATATCCTCCTTTCCGGTCATGAAGCCAAAATCAGAGAATGGGAACTTCAGCAATCTATCGAACGTACCCAACGGCTGCGACCGGATTTACTAAAGTAAATATTCACAACAGATAGTACCCCGATAAAAATCAGGCAGCCATATGAATCCGAAGGAGAAGCCTTGACGGAACTTCAAATGGCTGCCTGATGTCACTGAAGAATCACACTTCCAGTGCGCCTACAATCTCCTTGACAGAAGAGAATCCATGACGATGGAGATAGTCTTCTATACCATCTGCCACCTTTACCGTTACTGAAGGATCGATAAAGTTCGCTGTACCTATCTGTATGGCAGATGCACCGGCCAAGAGGAATTCTACGGCATCCCTCCAGTTCATTATACCACCCAGTCCGATTACAGGAATCTTCACCGCTCGGGCAACCTGCCATACCATCCGCAACGCTATGGGCTTGACAGCAGCTCCACTCATGCCCCCCGTGATGGTAGATAACACGGGCTTCCGTTTTTCTGCATTGATAGCCATTCCCAACAAGGTATTGATAAGAGATACGCTGTCTGCACCTGCCGCTTCTACTGCCAACGCAATCTCGGCAATGTTGGTCACATTGGGCGACAATTTGACAATCAGCGTCTTGTCGTAAACCTTACGAACAGCGTTCACCACTTCTGCTGCTCCCTGCGGACTTACGCCAAAGGCCATTCCACCCTGCTTTACATTCGGGCAGGAAATGTTCAGTTCAATAGCCGGTATTCTGTCTAACTCATTGATAATGCCTGCAGTCTGCACGTAATCCTCGATTTGCGAACCCGACACGTTAACAATCATATTCGTACGTATATCCTTGATTTTCGGGTAGATATGATTAACGAAATAGTCCACTCCCTTGTTCTGCAAGCCCACTGCATTCAGCATTCCCATGGGCGTTTCTGCCATTCGGGGATATGGATTGCCTTCACGGGCATGGAGGGTAGTTCCCTTAACAATAATTCCACCGATTTTTTCCAGATTTACGAAATCCTGGAATTCAAGACCATATCCAAAGGTTCCGGAGGCTGTCATTACCGGATTGGCTAGTTTCAACTGGCCAATATTTACACTTAAATCTGCCATAATAGTTTCTTGATATTAAATACAGGACCTTCCTTACACACACACACATGGCCTTCGTGGGTATTTTCCACACAACAGAGACAGGCACCTACCCCACATGCCATCGTATTTTCCAACGATACCTCACAATCTGTCCCGACAGAATGAGCGTATTTTGCAACTGCCATCATCATAGGCTTCGGGCCACAAGTAAAGATATGGTCGAACCGACGCATTTGCAACAGACTGTGCTGTGTCACATATCCTTTCTCTCCCAAGGAGCCATCTTCTGTCGTCATGTACACTTCACCGATAGAACGGAACAAATCCAGCTGTAACAGGTCGCTGGCTGATCTAGCTCCTAACAGGAACACTGGGTTGAAACCTTTTTCACGTAGCGTATGGCCAAGCATCAACATGGGAGCTGTACCCACACCACCGCCTACAAGAAGAACCCTGTCGGATGGATTATCAGGAATCGTAAATCCGTTTCCTAACGGAAGAACCACATTTACCGTTTCGCCCGCCCGGACAGTTGACAACTTGCGAGTCCCGTCTCCCACCAACTGGACAAGGAACCATACCTCATTGGTGGATCTGTCGACATAATTGATAGAGATGGGCCGACGGAGAAACGTAGTGCTTGAACCGTCCACCCGGATTTCCGCAAATTGTCCTGCCTGCATCTCAGGAAGCGGATTCTGCTGGGTTAACTTAATGAGAACATAATTAGCATGCAATCTTACGTTCTCCGTCACTTTCAGATCTAAAATATATTTCTTCATACTTTATAATAAGATAATCACTTCATCATTATACTCTCTGGAATCAACAAAAATTTCAGTCACCGTAAGGAATCCATCACCTCGGCAGCGACTAATGATTACAAAGATAACATTTATACTTGTATTTTTTAGGAAATAAGGAAATATATTTTTCAGATAGATTCACTTGTACCTGCATACCACTTCCTAGCGGTCAGGCTTAAATACCTCGTATGTACCATTGTCGAAGAAAATTCTTATTTCGGTAATTCTCGGATGCGGTTTCTCTACGTATTTAATCTGCTCTTTCACAACTGCTTCACTTCCATAATTGGGAGGATATACACAGTTTTGCTTGCGAAAATCCGCATCGCTCAGAGACAGGTCGGTATTTTCAGGATTCTCAGGCGCCTGAGAAACAAGTTGGATACCTGCAGGCTGAGAAGGCAACGCCTGGTTCATGTCTCCTTCACCATAGAGCAACCAGTTCAGATTAATGGATGGATAAGCCTTCTGTATGCGCATCACCACATCTAAACTCGGCTTGTTTCTGCCACTGAATATGTGCGACAGCGAAGAAGTAGAAATGCCTATTTTATCGGCAAACTCTGCATTCGTCAAGCCTTCTTTCTGCATGATAGAATAGATTCGGTCCTTCATTTACATCTGGAGTTATTAATTAGCGATTACAAAGGTAAACATTAAAATTTTCATTTGCAAATTTATTTTTAGAACCTTATTGTTACATATGTAATTCACAAAACACATTTGTTAACCAACGATACACTTTACATATGTTTATACAATTGGAAAAATCATAGAATTTACTTCAATATATATGATTTATAGATTTGTTTAGTGATTACTATAGTTATATTACTATAATACAATGCAACGATTTACATTTAGAAATGATAGAAATGGTAATATTTCATCTAAAATATAGATATAAAATTGTATATAACTGATATATTGAATGTTATTGACATCTGCGACAGATAGAATATGTATGCATTTACATCCACGTATGTAAACTATTACAACTAAATATGGGATGCAGACTTATCAAATAGATAGAAGATACAAATGTAAACCGCTTGCCTTGTATATACATTTATTACGATTTACAGATGTACATGTATATTTGTAATCAGGAAATATATACAGATGTAAAGAATAGCAGGAACGAATATATTAACTGACCTTGATTTATACTGAGCACGACATGCTCAATCGGTGAGAATCGAAAAATCGCGCGTCATCTTATGATTGTCCGTGATTTTTCGATTCTAATGGTACAGGTAGATACAAGCCGGTTTCGCACCTCCGTGCTCCTTTCTTGAGCTCTCTTAGTCATGAAGAATAAAATACACCAGTTCTCTTAGCAGTTCACCGTCTGCAACGGATGAATTTCCCACTCCTTTAGACCGGGCATCACAATCCCGAAGAGCACCGATAATCGCCATTACCTTTCTGCCAGAAAACGCATGCATGGCAGCCATGTACTCTTTCGCCTGCCAGGGGGAACGCAGTCCGAGATAGGCTGCAATTCCACGGTCCGACTTATCCGGAGCATAATAGGCCAGCATGAGATTCGAAAAGAATGAAAACAGAATGCTCAATGTCAGGACCAGTGGATTGTTTTTTGGATTCTCTTCGAAATACTTCACAATCTGATTCGCCTTCATAATGTTTCTTCCAATCAAAGCATTCTTCAATTCAAAGTTATTGTAGTCTTTGCTGATTCCGATATTCCGCTCAATCTGATCGGGTGTGATACGCTTCCTACCCGGCTGAAGGGTGATAATTAATTTTTCCAATTCACCCGCCATTCTATTCAGGTCTGCCCCCACGAATTCAGCCAACATTTCCTGTGCCTTCGGTTCTATTTCTATCTGCTTCCGTTTCAAATAAGCTGCGATGAAACCAGGAAGTTGGGCATCTTTGAGCTTTTTCGACTCGAATAAGACCCCTGCCTTTTCCAACTGTGCTGTCAATTTTTTTCTTCTGTCCAGCACCCCATGTTTATAACAGAACACCAGGATAGTGGAGGTGAGCGGTTTCTGTAGATAAAACACCAGGTCATCGAGATTTTTCATTCCCTGCGCTTCCTTGACCATGACCACCTGGTGTTCGGACATCAACGGATAACGCTTGGCGGCGTTGATCACCGTGACAATATCCGTTTCCGGACCATACATGACGGTAAGGTTAAACTCTTTTTCTGCTTCATCAAGTGCCATCTGTACAATGTAGTCAGACAAGCGGTCTATGTAATAATCTTCTTCCCCCATCAAGAAATATACCGGAGCAAACTGGCGGTTCTTGATGCTTCTTGCTACTTCTTCGTAGGTCATATCTTTTGACATAAATCTCCTCCTTTTTATTCCATGCGCAGGTGCTTCAATGTTTCGCGCTCGTCTATAATCATCCTCATGGCTTCAATGCCTATGGCAATGTGCTCCTCTACGTAATTCTTCGTCACTTGCCAGTCGCTTTCCTCAGTCTTTATACCTTCAGGTACCATCGGCTGATCAGATACCAACAACAGTGCCCCCACAGGAATGTGGTTGGCGAACCCAGTCGTAAAAAGCGTAGCTGTCTCCATGTCTATTCCCATGGCACGCGTCTTCAGCAAATAATGCTTGAAGTTTTCATCATGTTCCCAGATACGCCGGTTCGTCGTATATACCATTCCTGGCCAATAGTCATGACTATGCTCAAGAATGGCCGACGAAACGGCACGCTGAAGCATGAACGACGGCAAGGCAGGTACTTCCGGGGGATAATAATCATTGGAGGTACCTTCCCCGCGAATGGCAGCAATGGGCAAGATATAATCACCCACCTTGGTCTTCTCGGTCAGTCCGCCACACTTTCCCAAAAACAGGCAGGCTTTCGGCGAAACGGCTCCCAGCAAATCCATGATGATCGCAGCGTTCGGGCTTCCCATGCCAAAGTTGACAATGGTCATACCCCCTCCGTCGGCCGATGTCATGTTAGCCTCCTTACCCACTATCTCCGTCTGGAACGTACGAGCAAAAATCTCAACATAATTATTAAAATTAGTCAGCAAAATATATTTACTGAATGAGTGCAATGGGCGCCGGGTGTACCTTGGCAACCAGTTCGCCACAATATCTTCTTTGGTTTTCATCCATTTTTTGTTTTGGGGTTACAAACCTTTGTGTTACTTTTGCAAGAAAGAGTAACCACAATTGCAAATATATAAAATGTTAGCGTTAAACTTACCGAAGGCTTCGTTTAAATTCTCTAATAAAGGTGGGAAAAACTACATCTTTGACGTGCTACGCCGCAAATATGTTGCCCTCACTCCAGAGGAATGGGTACGACAGCATTTTACGCATTACCTGCTGCACGTAAAGGGGTATCCGCAAGGATTACTGGCCAATGAGGTGCAAGTGAGCTTAAACGGCACAAAAAAGCGTTGTGACACGGTGTTGTTCCACCGTGATCTGTCCGCCCGGATGATCATTGAATACAAAGCCCCCTACATCCCCATCACTCAGGCTGTATTCGACCAGATTACGCGCTACAACATGGTGTTGCATGTTGACTATCTCGTCGTAAGTAATGGACTCTCCCATTATTGCTGCCGCATCGACTACTCTATGGGTACCTATTCCTTTCTCCCCGACATTCCCGATTATGCCTCTTTGGAGCAAGACGATGCCACGCGGGATTAAACAATAAAAACAGAGGTGAAAATCGGGGAAGGTAACTCTCTCACCCCGGCTTTCACCTCTACGGTCATCGGCTCTTCATCAAGAGCGTACTGCCCTCTTATTTCATCTTTGTTTCCAACTGACGTTCGGGCATCACACCCGCCAGTTCCGGGTCAATCATGATGCGTCCGCAGTATTCGCAAACTATGATTTTCTTGCGCATCCGAATATCCAGCTGCTTCTGGGGCGGAATCTTATTGAAACAACCGCCACAGGCATCGCGCTGCACATAGGTAATCCCCAGTCCGTTGCGAGAATTCTTGCGAATCCGTTTGAAGGCAGTCAGCAGACGTGGTTCGATAGTGGTTTCCAATACCTTTGCCTTTTCTCTCAGCTTTTCTTCTTCCTGTTTTGTTTCGGCAATGATTTCGTCCAATTCATTCTTCTTTACCTCCAGGTCCTTCTTGCGTTCTTCCAGCGCATGCGTGCTCTTCTCGATTTCTTCCTGCTTGGCAGCAATGCTGGCCGTAAATTCGCGGATACGCTTCTCGCACAAATCCACTTCCAGCGACTGGAACTCAATTTCCTTCGTCAAGACGTCGTACTCACGATTGTTACGTACATTGTCCTGTTGCGACTGGTATTTTTCGATAGAAGCCTTGGCCGTTTCGATTTCGATCTTTTTGTTGGATACGTTAGATCTCAGTTCCTCAATCTCCGTCTTGATTTTCTCAATGCGGGTGGTCAGTCCTGTCACTTCATCCTCCAGGTCCTGCACTTCCAGTGGCAACTCACCTCTCAACGTCTTGATTTTGTCAATTTCCGACAGCATCGTCTGCAGTTGATACAAAGCGCTC
This sequence comes from Phocaeicola plebeius, assembly GCA_022767125.1. Taxonomy (GTDB): domain Bacteria; phylum Bacteroidota; class Bacteroidia; order Bacteroidales; family Bacteroidaceae; genus Phocaeicola; species Phocaeicola plebeius_C. The sequence goes on along the minus strand of JALEPZ010000039.1, from coordinate 15,148 downwards.
AGCTTCTCCTCTACGCTCAGTTCGTTCGGGTCTTTCTTAACTTCTTTAGCCATAGTCGATAATTACAAATATTTTACGGGATTGGTATTCACGCGGGTCATGGACACTTCCAGGGCCGGGAACGCTTCCCGAATAATGGAATAAAAAATTTCTTTTGTATATTGTTCACTCTCATAATGCCCTATCTCTGCCACAAGAATGTCATTCTCGAAACTGAAATAGTCATGGTATTTCACTTCACCGGTGATATACACATCTGCCCTTGCACCCACAGCCTGGGGCAACAGAAAAGCACCGGCTCCTCCACACAGGGCCACTGTCTGGATAAGCCGTCCGGTCATTTTGGAATGCTTTACACACCCCACCTCAAAGAGTCGCTTGATACGTTTCAGGAACTCTGTTTCAGTTTCCGGTTCCGCCAGCTCACCCACTACACCCGCTCCCGCCTGCTGCCAGATGTTTGCTACGGGATAAAAATCATATGCGGGTTCTTCGTAGGGATGCGCCTCTTTCAACGCACGCTCTACAGCCGTCCGTCGGAAGGCAGGCAGAATGGTCTCAATCCGCGTTTCTGGCTCCACATGCAGTTCACCCACCGTGCCACAATAAGGATGCGTACCTTCTCCGGCACGGAAAGTCCCTTGTCCTTCCACATTGTAACTACAAGCGTCATATTTGCCGATATGTCCGCAGCCTGCCGCAAACAATGCCTCGCGTACCGCTTCGGCCCGACGGACCGGTACGAACGTCACCAGCTTCAGAAGCGACTGCTCTTTAGGGACGAGGAAACGCACCTTCTGCAATCCAATTTTCTCGGCCATCTTGAAGCTGACTCCTTGCATGGCATTATCCATATTGGTATGCATGGCATAAATCACGATATCGTTCTTCAGTGCCTTGATGATACAACGTTCGATATAGTCTTTGCCCGTAATGGACTTATATCCTTTAAACAGCAAGGGATGATGGGCAACAATCAGGTTCAGTCCCATCGTTATGGCTTCATCTACCACCGCTTCCGTCACGTCAAGACACAACAATGCCCCTGTAGCTTCCGCGTCTGTCAATCCAACTTGCAGACCGGCATTATCGAATCCGTCCTGCAAGGGCAGAGGCGCGAACATTTCAAGGGCATGGATAATTTCCTTAATCTTCATGTTTCGCAAAAAAATTTGATGCAAAGATAGTGATTTTTCGACAATTCCAGGCAATCTTTTCCCTACATTTTTTCGCGGTTCCTCCATACCCTGTTTTCTCCTTCCCGTTTTGCCGGAGCTCTTGGAAATAATCAAGGTCCTCTTCTTTCAATTCTCCCAAGTTTTCCCTAAATTTGCACCCCAAAACCATTCAGAGAGGAGAATAAAACCATGAGAATCTACTTCAAGAGCTTGGCCAGTGGTAGCAGCGGCAACTGTTATTATCTGGGTACCGACCGGAGTGGCCTGCTCGTTGATGCAGGCATCGGTGTCCGTACCATTCGAAAGGCATTCAAAGAAGCCGGTATGGACTTTTCAATGGTCCGTGCTGTATTGGTTACTCACGACCATGCTGACCACATCAAGGCAGTGGGCCATCTTGGCGAACGCTTCAACCTGCCCATCTATGCCACCCCCGAAGTACACAAAGGAATGAAGCGCAGCTACTGCATGACGGAAAAACTGAGTCCCCTTCACACCCGGTTTCTCAAAAAAGAAGAAGCCATCCAGGTGGAAGACTTTCGGGTGACCTGTTTCGACGTGCCGCACGACGGGACAGACAATGTAGGCTACTGCATGGAGGCGGGAAGCCTGACTTTTGTCTTTCTGACAGACATCGGACACATTACCGAAACAGCAGCAGCATACATTCAACGGGCCAACTATCTGATCCTGGAAGCCAACTACGACGAAGCCATGTTACAGATGGGACACTACCCCAATTATTTGAAAGCCCGTATTGCCGGACTGAACGGACACCTAAGCAACCGGGAAATGGCCGACTATCTGGCGGAGCACTTCCCTCCCGGACTGCGGTATCTCTGGCCTTGCCATTTAAGCAAGGACAACAATCATCCTGAACTCGTATTGAAAACTATTGAAATGGCATTCCTAAAGAAAGGAATTGTTGTCGGGAAAGACGTACAGGTACTTCCTCTCCGTAGAATGACACCTTCAGAGCTCTATACTTTCGATACAGAAGAGGTAGATTTGTCTGCTTCCGTCACGAACTGAATCAGTAACGGACTTATCGGATAAGTGACGGACTTATCGGATGATACGTGTATAGTCCTTTTTTCTCGGTTTCAGCGGACGGTCTTCCGGTTCAGGATAACCAATGGACAAGGCTCCGATTCCCATCAAGCCATCCGGTAATCCCCATTCTTTCATCCACTGCTGTCCTGCGGGCGACGCAAACATCTCTTTCTCCCGATGAATCCAGCAACTGCCCAGTCCCAATGCATGCGCCGCCAACATCATGTTACCCAGCACCAAACTACCATCTTGCACAGGATTGGGAGCATCCTTCGGAGCAAAGACCAAAATATATGTAGGTGCGTCATAATAGGGATTGGAAGTAACCCCCATTACTTCCGCATTCATCCGGGCCAGCAATTCCCGCAGTTCCTTCTGCTGGACCGCTACAATGAAAGGCGACTGCAACCCTCTGGACGTGGGCGCATACGTGCCGGCTTCCAACACGGCAGCGAGTTCCTGATCGGTTATCTGTTCTGCACTGTACTTCCTGCAGCTGCGACGAGTTTTGATAATGTCTAAAAAATGATTATTCATAATTGCTTTTTTACATATACAAGAATGAAGAACAAGAGGAGGTGTCGACAGTCGAAAGATATATGTCTCGATGTCTGCGTTGACCTCCTCTCGGTCTTCATTCCTTATGCTTCACTCAGATAAGATGAATCAGTTGTTTTCAGGACGGAGCTGACGAACTACAGCGGCAGTCTGCCACATTTCGCTGTCGTGCAGTGCCTTCAGTTCTGCATTCAGCTTTTCACGATAATCCGGCTGAGAGTTGGAGTCGATAGAACGCTGTGCTTCCAAGCCGTCGCATACCGACTTGTACAGCTTTTCGAACACGGGCTTGGTAGCGTCGTGGAACGGAACCATCCAGTCCAAAGCACCCCGCTGGGCCGTCGTCGAGCAGTTGGCATACATCCAGTCCATACCCTTGGCTGCAAACAGCGGCATGAGCGACTGAGTCAGCTCTTCCACAGTTTCGTTGAAAGCTTCCGAAGGAGTGTGTCCGTGTTCACGCAGTGTTTCATACTGTGCCAACAGCAAGCCTTGGATAGCTCCCATCAGTGTACCACGTTCACCGGTCAAGTCGGAAGTAGCTTCACGCTTGAAAGTAGTTTCAAACAGGTAACCCGAACCGATACCGATACCCATAGCAATCACACGATCCCATGCCTTTCCGGTGGCATCCTGGTAAATAGCATACGAAGAGTTCAAGCCACGGCCTTCCAGGAACATCGTACGCAGAGAAGTACCCGATCCTTTAGGAGCCACCATGATTACGTCGATATCTTTGGGAGGAACAACGCCTGTACGGTCACTCCAGTTGATGGCGAAACCGTGCGAGAAGTACAATGCCTTGCCCGGAGTCAGTGTTTCTTTGATAGTAGGCCATACAGCAATCTGTGCGGCATCCGACAACAGAACGGCGATGATAGTAGCACGTTCGCAAGCTTCCTTGATGTCAAACAAAGTTTCGCCCGGAACCCAACCGTCAGCAACCGCCTTCTCGTAAGTCTTACCCTGACGCTGGCCAACGATGACATTGAAGCCGTTGTCACGAAGGTTCAGCGACTGGCCGGGGCCCTGTACACCGTAACCGATTACAGCGATAGTTTCGTCTTTCAAGATTTCACGTGCTTTGTCCAAAGGAAATTCTTCGCGGGTTTCAACATTTTCGATAACACCGCCAAAATTCATTTTTGCCATAATAATTTATTGTTTTTAAGTGTTGATTAATTATTCTTCTTTCTTGTCTCCGGCTTCCTCTACAGAAGCCGAAGCGTTAAATAGTACTTTGCTGCGGACCACCACCTCGGCATGGTTCTTTTTCACTTCGATATCGTATTCGCCAGGACGAATCTCCTCACGGGTAAATGTCAGCATATCGCCATAATAACTCTCGGCTACATATGCCATTTCAAACCGGCGTATACCCTGGTCGCGTAACAGCTCCATCGGGAACAGGTCGAGTATATGTTCGATGTATTTAATACTGTTCACATGCCCGTTGATGTCGATGTCGCTATACCGGACCTGATGTTCGCCGGCCACCTCTCCGTTCGTCACCTTGATGCGTCCGGGCTTCTCGATGGGACATTCCTTTCCGCAGATATAGTCCGTAATACTGCCTCCGTGGAGGGTCAGCAAGTCAGCCGGCTTACGGGTGTCAAGATCAATCATGGCCCAGATAGACCGGGCATACCCCACTGGCCTTCCCTCCGCATTGAGCACAGCGAAGTCACGGTCGGTAAACAGACGGTAAACATTCTCCACCCATGTCTGTATAGAGAAACGTTCATAAGCCTTAGGCTGTTCAAACACTTCTACAGCCAGTCGGGAAAGGACCCATGTGTAGTGATGCTCATGGAGGGAAGCCATGCCAAATCCCCTGTCTTCCGCATGGAAACCGGCACAGTTCAGCAAATGATTGCCCAACACTCCCATGGTCAGTTGTCCTGTCAGGTCGGTATGGAATGGCTCCACCACGAATTCGTACGTACCGACTTTGTTTCCTTCGTTGCTCATCATCCCTTTATGGTTTATTTACCCTTTTCGTAACGTTCCTGACGATGGGCCAGGTATTCATTCACCCGTTCGAAGCAGCTGGTAGACACAGCAATGCGTCCGGAGCGGACGAATTGAAGTACGCAGTTCAAGGCTTTCAGTTCTTCATATAGCGAAGTGATGTCCGCACTCATGCCCGTCATTTCCACGATGGCAAACACCTGGTTCACTTCCACGATGTGTGCACTATAACGACGGATGACCTTCGACACTTCCGCATTCGCTTCGAGCTTGGGGGTCTCCAGTTTGTACATAGCTACCTCACGAAGGAAGATTTCCTTGTCCGTAAAGTAATGAGCCTGGATCACATCCAGCTTTTTCTCAATCTGGCGGACCACCTTCTCAATAATATCAGGGGTTGTCCAACAAGTGATGGTATATTTGTGGACTCCCTTGATGGAAGAAGCCGAAACGTTCAGACTCTCGATGTTCAGCTGACGACGGGTAAACACGGCGGTAATCTGGTTCAGAATACCGGCAATGTTTTCCGAGTGGACGATGATGGTATATAATGTCTTGTTTTCCATAAATTCCTTCTCCTATCTCAATTAGCAATCCAAATTCAGCATCATGTAGTTCACCGAGCCGCCCGGAGGGGTCATAGGCAACACATTGCCTTCCTCTACCACGCAGACTTCCAGCAGGAAAGCTCCTTCTGTTTCCAGCATTTCACGGATACCGTCCTGCAGTTCCTCCCGTTCCATCACCCGGCGATAACCAATTCCATAGGCCGAAGCAATCTGGCGGTAGTCGGGATTCATCATCGGTGTAAACGAGTAACGGTGGCGGAAGAACATCGCTTGCCACTGGCGCACATTGCCCAGATAGTTGTTGTTCATCAGCACAATCTTCACCGGAGCTTTCTGTTCCATCACCGTACCCAGTTCCTGGATGGTCATCTGCAGTCCACCGTCGCCCATGAAGGCACAGACCGTACGGTGCGGCGCACCAAAGGTAGCACCGATGGCAGCGGGAAGGCAAAAGCCCATTGTACCCATACCGCCCGATGTAATGACACTCCGGTTCTTCGTGTGTTTGAAATAGCGGCAGGCCATCATCTGGTTCTGTCCGACATCGGTCACCAGTACCGCTTCGTGGCGGGTCGCCTCACTGACGGCATTCACCACCTCACCCATATTGATTGGGCCTTCACCGGGGAACACCTCCGGACGAATCACCTGATTATATTCTTTCTCTTCATACTGCTTGAAGCTGTCAATCCATTCCGTATGTTCATGTTTCTGAATCAGTTCGGTGAGCAGCGATAAAGTCCGCTTGCAGTTGCCAAGGATAGGCACATCCACGGGTACGTTCTTGCCGATTTCCGACGGATCGATATCCAGGTGAATCACTTTCGCCTGTTTGGCATACGTTTCCAGCTTGCCCGTCACACGGTCATCGAAACGCATGCCGACGGCAATCAGCACGTCGCATTCGTTCGTCTTCACATTCGGTCCCAGATTGCCGTGCATGCCCAGCATGCCCTTGTTCAGCCGATGATCAGAGGGCAATGCCGAAAGTCCCAGTAAGGTACATCCGCAAGGAATGTCCGCCTTTTCTACAAACGCCTTCAGTTCTTCCTGCGCATTGCCCAACTCGACACCTTGTCCCACCAGAACCAGCGGCTTCCTGGCCTCGTTGATGAGGGCAACGGCCTCTCCTACCGCACGCGGATCTGTTTCCGGATCGGGGTCGTAGCTACGGATGAAATCAAGATTCACCGGTTCGTAATCGCACATGCCGATCTGGGCATTCTTGGCAAAGTCGAGAACAACAGGACCGGGGCGTCCGCTACGGGCCACGTAGAACGCACGGGCTACTGCCCACGCCACGTCTTCCGCCCGCCGAATCTGATAGCTCCACTTTGAGATAGGCTGCGTAACACCCACCAGGTCTACTTCCTGGAAGGCATCCGTTCCCAACAGGCCAGCACTTACCTGACCAGCAATCACCACAATAGGCGTACTGTCAATCATGGCATCTGCAATGCCGGTAATGGTGTTGGTAGCACCCGGCCCGCTCGTGACCAGGCATACGCCTACTTCGCCCGATACCCGGGCAAACCCTTGGGCCGCATGGGCAGCTCCCTGTTCATGTCGAACTAATATATGATTCAGACGGTCACGATGGTCATACAGCACGTCGTAAACCGGCATGATGGCTCCCCCGGGATACCCGAAAAGAGTCTTCACTCCCTCGTGCTCCAACGAGCGCATCATCGCTTCTGCTCCTGTAATCTGTTGTTTTTCCATATTGATTGTGATAATTTAGTCAATGATTCTTACGCCTCCCTTATCGGCCGAGCTTACCATGCTTGCATAGGCTTTCAGGGCTTTCGACACCTTGCGGTCGCGGGTGACAGGAGCCATGGGGCGAGCCGCCAGCTCTTCGTCACTCAAGCGGACATTGATGCTACGGTTGGGAATATCGATTTCGATGATGTCACCGTCCACGATTTTACCGATGTTGCCACCTGCTGCCGCTTCGGGAGAAATGTGACCGATGCTCAGGCCGGATGTACCGCCGCTGAAGCGTCCGTCCGTAATGAGCGCACACTCCTTTCCCAAATGTTTCGATTTGATGTACGAGGTGGGATACAGCATTTCCTGCATGCCCGGTCCACCCTTGGGGCCTTCATGAGTGATGACTACCACGTCACCGCTCACCACTTTGCCGCCCAAGATGCCTTCGCAGGCCGATTCCTGTGAATCGAACACCTTGGCAGGTCCCGCAAAGCGCCAGATGCTTTCGTCTACCCCCGCGGTCTTCACGACACAGCCGTCTTGAGCGATATTACCCTTTAGGACAGCCAGGCCACCGTCCTTACTATAGGCATGCTGCAGGTCACGGATACAGCCCGTAGCCCGGTCGGTGTCCAGTTCCTGGAACTGTGCTGCCTGCCATCCCAACTTGATGCAGAACTGGCCGCCGGCAGCACTGCTATAGATGCGAAGAGCATCCTCATCCACCTGAGAGGCACAAATGTTATATTTTTCGATGGCTTCTGCCAGCGTTGTTCCGTCCACGCGGTGCACTGTCGTATCCAGCAGGCCTCCCTTGGCCAGTTCGCCCAAGATATTCAGTACGCCACCTGCACGGTTGACATCCTGGATATGGTATTTCTGGGTATTGGGAGCCACTTTACACAGACAGGGTACGCGACGTGAAAGCATATCGATATCATCCATCTTGAAGTCCACTTCGGCTTCATGGGCCACCGCCAGAAGGTGCAGCACCGTATTGGTCGATCCGCCCATAGCGATGTCCAGTGTCATGGCGTTCAGGAAAGCCTGACGAGTGGCGATGCTCCGGGGTAATACACTCTCGTCGCCCTCGTTATAATACTTGTAGGCATTCTTCACAATCAGGGCAGCCGCATCCTTGAACAGACGGGCACGATTCTTGTGCGTGGCCACAATGGTGCCGTTGCCGGGCAATGCCAATCCGATGGCTTCATTCAGACAGTTCATCGAGTTGGCCGTAAACATGCCCGAACAGCTACCGCAACCCGGACAAGCATGACGTTCAATCTCAGCCACTTCCTCATCGTCTACCGTCGGGTCTGCCGACTTGATCATGGCATCAATAAGGTCCAGGTGCTGTCCGTTCCATTCGCCGGCCTCCATCGGTCCACCCGAAACGAAGACAGTAGGAATATTCAGTCGCATGGAAGCCATCAGCATTCCCGGAGTAATCTTGTCACAGTTGGAAATGCAGACCATGGCATCCGCCTTGTGGGCATTGACCATGTATTCCACGCTGTCGGCAATGATATCGCGGGATGGCAGGGAGTAAAGCATCCCATCGTGTCCCATAGCGATACCGTCATCAATGGCGATTGTGTTGAATTCGGCTGCAAAGCAACCCAGCTTTTCGATTTCCGCCTTCACCTGCTGACCGATTTCGTGCAAGTGCGTATGTCCGGGAACAAATTGTGTAAACGAGTTGACGATGGCGATGATAGGCTTTCCCATCATTTCTTTCTTCATGCCATTGGCCACCCAAAGTGCGCGGGCGCCTGCCATACGACGGCCTTCCGTGCTCAGCGAACTGCGTAACTGATGTTTCATATCCTTATTTCTTATCAATTAAAAAGCCTCTCTCATCATCCGGTGAGAAAGGCCTTCTGTACCTATATTACAATACAACTATATACACGAGCCTTTCTCACCCCTTGGTGCCACGACCACGACGCGAAGAATATGCAGGACTGCCAAATTATGTAGAACAATAGTTGCGTTCATTATCTCTCATTTTTTCTATTCGGCTGCAAAGGTAAAGGCTTTTTTTGAACGAACAAATAAAATGAAACTTTTTTTATTGGAAAATCATGCATTCGTAAGGGGAATGTTAGTTTACTTGTCAATTCACTACCTTTTTACCGCCCGCTCCTGTCCCGTCCGCACCCTTGCTCAGCAGATTCTTGAACGCTCCCGGATAAGGCGTTTCAAACTCCATCAACTGGTGAGTCACAGGATGATAGAAACAAAGCTTGAACGCATGCAAGGCCAGTCGTCCCAAGGGATTCAACTCACACCCATACCGTTCGTCTCCGATAATCGGATGACCGATCGACTCCATATGGGCACGTATCTGGTTTTTGCGCCCGGTTTCCAGTTCCAGTTCCACCAACGAACAGCCGTCACCTCGGCGGATGGTACGATAATGCGTCACCGAGAACTTGCCGCCATCATCTACCGGCGATGAACTGACATAGAGCTTCCGGTCGGTCAGCCACGACTTGATGGTGTCCTGGTCCTTTTCCATCTCCCCTTGCACCACCGCCACATAGCGGCGGTCGCAAACGATGTCATGCCAGTTGTCACGCATCGTATGCTGCGTCTTCTCATCCTTGACATACATCATGATGCCCGACGTTTCGCGATCCAACCGATGCACCACGAAAATCCGGTTGCCTCGGTGCTGGCGCTTCACATACTCATTAAGAATGTGCTGCGCCGTCCGTTCCTTCTGCCTCTCCGTTGCCACCGACAATAGTCCCTCTTTTTTCTCCACAACGATGAGGTAAGCATCCTCATAGAGGATTTTCAGCATCGAATGCCGGAATTCGTGCATGTTTTTTTCCCGGCAGATTTGCACCTTCATCCCCGGCTGCAGGGGAAAGTTATACTGAGTCTCGATGTTATTGTTGACCATCACCACCCTGTTCGAGAGCAATGCCTTGACACGTGTCCGGCTGATGCCGGCCATCTTCTGCATCAGGAATGCCATCAGTTCGGCCGGTTCCGTCACATTCAAAACCGTACACTTTTTGGCGGCACGTGCCACCGGTTTGGTAGTATTTTTACCCATAGTTGCTATTAGTCTTTTATCTTCTTTCAAGTAATACGACGTTCTCTACATGATGCGTGTGGGGAAACATGTCCACCGGCTGAACAGCAGTCACCCGGTATTTGCCGTCGAGCAGCTGCAGGTCACGGGCCTGAGTGGCCGGGTTGCAGCTGACATACACGATACGCTTCGGCTCGGCGAAGAGCAGCACGTTGATGACATCGGTATGCATACCGGCACGTGGCGGGTCCGTAATGATGACGTCAGGGCGCCCATGCTCGTTGATGAACTCCTGGGTAAGGATATCCTTCATGTCACCCGCATAGAACAGGGTATTTCCGATACCGTTCAAGGCAGAATTCACTTTTGCGTCCTCAATCGCTTCCGGGACATACTCTATCCCGATGACCTGCCGTGCCTGCCTCGACACGAAGTTGGCAATGGTACCCGTACCCGTGTAAAGGTCGTACACCAACTCACTTCCGGAAAGCCCGGCAAACTCGCGTGCCACCTTATATAAATTATAGGCCTGTTCCGAATTAGTCTGATAGAATGATTTCGGGCCTACCTTGAACCGGAGCCCCTCCATCTCTTCAAAGATATGGTCGTTGCCCTTGAACACCTCTACCGGCAAGTCCCCTATTGTATCGTTACACTTGTCGTTCTCCACATAAAGCAGCGACGTGATTTCCGGGAACGTGTCACCCACATACTGCAACAGCCGTTTCATCTTCGCCCGGTCTTCCTCGTCCGTCACCTTACATTGCAACAGCACCATCAGTTCACCGGTCGATGAGGTACGGACCATCATGTTCCGCAACAGGCCCTCCTGCGTCCGGAGGTTGAAAAATGCATACCCATGCTCATAGGCATAATCCCGGATGGCATTCCGGATCCTATTCGAAACATCATCCTGCAACCAGCATTTTTCGATGGCAAGCACCTTGTCGAAGGCTCCCGGGATATGAAACCCCACCGCATTCATCTGGTCGTATGTCACCTCCTGCTTCACCTCCTCTTCAGTGAGCCAACGCTTGTTCGAAAACGTATATTCCAGTTTGTTGCGGTAGAAGCGAGTCTTTTCAGACCCCATGATCGGCCGGAATTCCGGCAGCTCCACCTTACCGATCCGCGTCAGGTTGTCAAACACCTGCTTTTGTTTGTACCTAAGCTGGTCGTCATACGCGAGGCACTGCCATTTGCAACCTCCGCAGACTCCGAAATGCTGACAGAAAGGTTGTGCCCGCATGGGCGACCATTCATGAAATTTCACGGCGACAGCCTCGGCATAATGGTTTTTCTTGCGCTTTACCTGCAAATCCACCACGTCACCCGGCACTACATACGGTACAAAGACCACCAAGTCATTTACTTTTGCCAGGGCCTTGCCCTCGGCTGCCACATCTGTTATGGTAATTTTCTCCAGTAATGGGAGTTCTTTTTTCTTTCTTGCCACGTCGTTTTCAATAAATCCATATTTGGGGCAAAGTTACAAATTATTCCTCAGAAAATGCAACCTTTTTCCTAAAACTTCTTTGTCTAAGTAAATATTACAATTTTCCCACAAGAAATCTGTCGTTTTGTTGCAAGTTTGATTTTTTTTATTTAGCTTTGCTGTAGTTAATCTATTTTAAAAACGTAAAAACCTCTGAATCTAAAGAAGGAATATGGGAACAAAAAGAGTTTATACCTTCGGAAACGGACAGGCCGAAGGTAATGCGCAGATGCGCGAAATTTTGGGTGGTAAGGGTGCCAATCTGGCAGAAATGAATCTTATTGGTGTACCCGTACCCCCGGGATTTACCATCACAACAGATGTTTGCAACGAGTATTATGCTGTAGGACAAGACCGTATCGTCGAACTGTTGCAGGAAGAAGTGAACAACGCTGTAGCTCACATCGAAACACTGATGAACAGCAAGTTCGGCGATGTAGCCAACCCGTTGCTGGTATCCGTACGCTCAGGTGCACGTGCGTCTATGCCGGGTATGATGGACACCATCCTCAACCTGGGTTTGAACGACGAAGTTGCCGAAGGCATGGTGAAAAAGACGGGAAATCCCCATTTTGTTTACGACTCCTACCGTCGTTTCGTACAGATGTACGGCGATGTTGTGCTGGGCATGAAGCCGGTCAACAAGGAAGACATCGACCCCTTCGAAGCCATTATCGAAGAAGTCAAGGAAATCCGCGGCATCAAGCTCGACAAAGACCTCTCTGTTGATGAACTGAAAGAGCTGGTAGCCCGTTTCAAGAAAGCCATCAAGGAACAGACGGGCAGCGACTTCCCCACCGATCCTATGGAACAGCTTTGGGGTGCCATCTGTGCTGTATTCCGCAGCTGGATGAACGAACGTGCTATCCTCTACCGCAAGATGGAAGGTATTCCCGACGAATGGGGAACTGCCGTATCCGTTATGGCCATGGTATTCGGTAACATGGGTGAAACTTCTGCTACAGGCGTATGCTTCAGCCGCGATGCCGGTAATGGCGAAAACCTCTTCAACGGTGAATACCTGGTGAACGCACAGGGTGAAGACGTTGTAGCAGGTATCCGTACTCCGCAACAGATCACGAAAATCGGCTCTCAGCGTTGGGCTGAACGTGCAGGCATTAGCGAAGAAGAACGTATCGAGAAATATCCTTCCATGGAAGAAGCAATGCCTGAAATCTATCAGGAACTGAATGCCATCCAGGACAAACTGGAAAAGCACTATCGCGACATGCAGGATATGGAATTCACCGTACAAGAAGGCAAGCTCTGGTTCCTGCAGACTCGTAACGGTAAGCGTACCGGTACAGCGATGGTCAAGATTGCCATGGACTTGCTGCACGAAGGTCTGATTGACGAAAAGACAGCCATTCTGCGCTGCGAACCCCAGAAACTGGACGAACTGCTCCACCCGGTATTCGACAAGAATGCCTTGAAATCCGCCAAAGTCATCACGCAGGGTCTGCCCGCTTCTCCGGGTGCTGCTTGCGGTCAGATTGTCTTCCACGCTGACGATGCTCAGGCATGGAACAAGGACGGCCACCGTGTAGTAATGGTTCGTATCGAGACTTCTCCCGAAGACTTGGCCGGTATGTCTGCCGCCGAAGGTATCTTGACAGCTCGTGGCGGTATGACTTCTCACGCTGCCGTTGTTGCCCGTGGTATGGGTAAGTGTTGTGTATCGGGTGCAGGTGCCATCAACGTTAACTACAAGGCCAAGACCGTTGAAATCGAAGGCGTTGTTTACAAAGAAGGAGACTACATCTCTCTGAACGGTACAACCGGCCAGGTATTTGCCGGCCAGATTCCGACCAAGGCCGCTGAATTGTCAGGCGACTTCAAGGAACTGATGGATTTGTGCGACAAATACACCAAGTTGCAGGTTCGCACCAACGCAGACACTCCGCACGATGCCCAGGTAGCCCGTGCTTTCGGTGCCAAGGGTATTGGTCTGACTCGTACAGAACACATGTTCTTCGATGACCAGAAGATTGTCGCTATGCGTGAAATGATTCTGGCCGACAGCTCCGAAGGCCGTGAAAAGGCATTGGCCAAGTTGTTGCCCTATCAGAAGGCAGACTTCAAGGGTATCCTGGAAGCCATGGACGGCTGTCCGGTCAACATCCGTCTGCTCGACCCGCCCTTGCACGAATTCGTTCCCCACGATCTCAAAGGACAGGAAATCATGGCAGAAGAAATGGGTGTCAGCGTAGAAGAAATCAAGAAGCGTGTGGCCAGTTTGGCTGAAAACAACCCGATGCTGGGTCACCGTGGCTGCCGTCTTGGTATCACCTTCCCCGAAATCACTGCTATGCAGACTCGCGCCATCCTCACTGCAGCCTGCGAGCTGAAGAAGGAAGGCAAGGATCCGAAACCCGAAATCATGGTGCCGCTGATTGGTATTCTGTATGAATTCAAGCAGCAGAAAGAAATCATCATGAAGACAGCGAAGGAAGTATTCGCAGAACAGGGTGTAGAAGTAGAATTCGAAGTAGGTACGATGATCGAAATCCCGCGTGCAGCATTGACAGCCGACCGCATCGCTACCGAAGCCGAATACTTCTCCTTCGGTACGAACGACTTAACGCAGATGACCTTCGGTTATTCTCGCGACGACATCGCCAGCTTCTTGCCGGTATATCTGGAGAAGAAGATTCTGAAGGTAGACCCGTTCCAGGTACTCGACCAGAAGGGTGTCGGCCAGCTCATCAAGATGGCCGTAGAAAAAGGCCGCGCCGTTCGTCCGGGCATGCGTACCGGTATCTGTGGCGAACATGGTGGCGAACCTACTTCAGTGAAGTTCTGCGCTCGCATCGGTCTTGATTATGCTTCCTGCTCACCGTTCCGTGTGCCTATCGCTCGCCTTGCTGCGGCCCAGGGCGCTCTCGAACAGGAATAAGAAATTCTGTAAGTCCTTAAATATGGGTGCAAATATCTGAATTACAGATATTTGCACCCATTATATTTCCAACTTAGAGCAAACGTAAGTGGGAAACATTTTTATTAGTAGGCAGTATTCTTCCCAAATATATAATATAAAGTTGTACTGTATCCTCGTTTAATGTTAAAAGCGTTGTATAAAATGCGACATTTTCTGTAGATTATTTCATATTTGCCCACAATTTTGTAATTTTGCAGCCGATTTTGGATTTCGCAATTAATAGTGCTCGAAATTCTTCTCCTGATTTTTTCCCTAATCAGAGAGGTCTGTAGCGCATTGCGGCAAACGCAAGGTTTGTCCGAGCCATCAAGGTTCATTATTCGTATTTCCGAGGGAAGGAATTTTTTTGTGACGAATAATGAATCATAAGAATACACTTATCTTATTAATGAACAATCACAAGTTTCTTTGTGCTCTGGCTGTCACTACGATGGTCGGGGCAAAATGTTGTGTGCCTGTGTGCGCACAGCAAAGGATGAGTCTTCAGTCGCTATTTGACTTGGCTGACCAGCAGAGTCAGCGCATCAAGGTCAGCGAAGTGGCACTGAAGGCGGCAGAAGAAGGGGTAGCATCGGCGAAAACTGCTTTGCTGCCGAGTGTTGAATTCTGCGTGCAAGGTTCCTA